>CAZSGO010000189.1:0-3865 GCA_964606395.1 uncultured bacterium | reverse complement strand
ATGTCCATTCATTTCCCGGGAGTCCTGTAAGATATATGGAGTTTGAATCGCTCCCGTAACCTGTTTCATAGACTTCAATATCCGGGAATTCTTTACCCAAAGCGGGCTCGTTGCTTCCCGTAAAACTACCTTCGTAAGCCAGGATGTCGCAAAGTGAATCTTTGAATACCAGGATCATCCCTTCCATATCGTTTTGAATACCCCGTTGATACCATACGTAAAATTGGAATGGCCCGATCCGCTCGCCGATCTCAAATTCGTCAATGGTGTCCAAGCAATAAGGGTTCCCATCATAACCATTGTACATATACAGCGCAAGATCACCAAGATACCAACTCTCCGGCGATTCAACCACAACCTCAACGAACTCATTGATATCCGTTCCCGCATTATCATAATGGATCTCATTGATCCAGGCATGAGGGACCGCCATCACAAATCCGATATAAATTATCGGACATAAAAGAAACAGTTTCTTTTTCATATCGTCCTCCTCGTTGCAAGTAAATTATGCAAAAAGAAGCGGCTTGTCATTAGCGAAATTTCGAGTGTGATATAGGTCACATTTTGAGTAAGGGAGTTCGGAATTCGGGGTAATAGGGTAGAGACGCGATTCATCGCGTCTCATTTATAATTGGCGAGAATGTAGGGGCGACTCTAGAGTCGCCCAAAATGAAACGGGAGGCTCCAGAGCCTCCCATATATTTATTTAATAATTAAGAAGGATTTTTATACCAAAAATATTTTCAGGAAATTCAATCTGCGGACAACGGTTTTTGGACCGAGTATTTCGCATATACTGAAGATGTCCGGACTGACACCAAATCCCGTGACGGCGATCCTTAAGGGATGAATGAGGACCGAAGCTTTGAGCTGAAGTTTTTCGGCCGTTTCACGTAAACAGGCTTCCAATGCTTCGGCATTCGCGGAGCCTAAAGCTTCAAAAGAGCTTGAGAGAACAGCGATATAGTCCTTAATATCAGGTAATTGTAAATGCTTAACAATGGATTCCATGTCAAATGTAAGCGGGTCTTTAAAGAGGTATCTTCCATAGTCCGTAAATTCATTTAATAAGCGGATCCTTGATTTCAGGAGATCCGTATACAGGATACCGGTTTCATCTGAGAAGTCCTGATCTATCCATTTTTCTTTCAACCAAAGTGGTTTGACGAAGGGCCAGATATCTTTCGCATCTGTGCGTGATAGATGCTGTCCGTTGATCCAGGCAAGCTTTTCCGGATCGAAGATGGCGCCTTTCTTGTTTACGCGGGCAAAATCAAAACGATCTATTAGCTCTTTTAAGCTAAAAATGGGCTTAGGCATATTGTCACCCCACCCGAGAAGCGCAAGGCCGTTCAGCAGTCCCTCCGGCAGAAATCCCATCGCTTTGAATTCATCTACGGAGGTGGCGCCGTGCCGTTTTGATAAGCGCTTGCCGTCTTGTGCGAGAATAAGGGGTAAATGTCCGAATTTGGGGACTTTTTTACCCAATGCAAGAAATAGCAGGATCTGTTTTGGCGTATTGGAGAGGTGGTCTTCACCCCGGATGACATGTGTAATGTTCATATTGGAATCGTCAATAACCACCGACAGCTGATAGATCGGGGTGCCATCTGAGCGAAGGATAATAAAATCGTCGATCTCCTCGTTATTGACCGCGATATCTTTATATACCATATCTTTAAATCGGGTAATACCCTCGGGAACTCGAAATCTAACGGTGTAGGGTAGACCTGCGTCGAGTTTGGCCTGGACATCTTTTTGACTCAGGTTGCGACAACGTCCGCTATATCGATAAGCCCGTTTTTCGTCCTCCGCTTTGATCTTATCTGCATCGATCTCATCTTTTGTGCAAAAGCATCGGTATGCCTTGCCTTCTTGCAAGAGCTTTTCGGCGGCATCAAGGTGTTCTTGAATATGCTCGCTTTGGATAACGGCTTCTTCATCGGGTGAAAGCCCCAACCAGTCCAAAGCCGAGAGTATTTCTTGCCGATTGGCATCAGTAGAACGTTCTTTATCCGTATCTTCGATACGCAGACAGTAGGTGCCTCCGAGTTGCCGGGCATAAAGATAGTTGAATAGAGCAGTTCTAACACCGCCAATATGGAGATGCCCCGTAGGCGAGGGAGCAAAGCGAACGCGAATATTTTGTGCTTGTTCTTTCATGCACGAAAAATAAAGTAAAAAGATATAAGTGCAAAGGCAAAAGACGTAAATCGTACAATATGAGATATTAAAGACTTACATTTTATTCTTGTCATCATAACTTATTTCTCCTAAAATTCTAATAAACAAGAAAAAGGATAGAATAATGAAAAAGCTCATCCTTTGTGTTTTCAGTTTTTTCCTTCTTGTCTCCTGCGCGACAGCTCCACTGGAAATATCTAACAACGATGCAAAACTCCGAATGATCGGTGGCAAAGAAGCGATGCTTGATGATATCATATATCCCGAATTTGCTTTAAACCAAGGCATTGAAGGGGTTGTTACCATTCTTGCATACATTGATACATCCGGTTCGGTTTGTGAATGCAATATTGTGGAAGGTAATGAGTTCCTGAATGAAGCTGCCGTGAACGCATTAAAAAAACAGCGCTTTTACCCTTATACAATTGAAGGTAAAAAATGTCCGGTCCGTGTGGCTATTCCCGTTTCATTTATCATTTCAAAAGACATTAACGTTAAAGAATATGAAAAAAAGCGACTCACAACTTTCGCGGAATACTATGTCAATGAGCCGGTACTGACATTGCTTGACTTCCCGGCGGAGCGTTCGCGCGGTAATGGACATGAATTCTATTCAGAGGGAAGAACATGGTGGCCTAACCCAGATGGACCGAATGCCGCATATATGATCCGCGAAGGATATACCAATCCCGATGCCTTTCGTAAGCATGCAGCTCTCTTGGAACGTGTCGGAGAGATCATCCCGGGACTGACTGCCGCCTATTTGGTCACGGGGAAAAAGCTGTATGCGGAAAAAGCCGTTGAACATGTGAAGGCATGGTTCGTAGATCCGCAGACAAGAATGGAACCCAACCTGAATCATGCTCAGGCGATCCCAAATCGGACGACAGGAAGGGCCGTGGGTATAATCGAAGGGCTACCTCTTGTCGAAATTATCCAGTCGTATCAATATCTTGGTGATTTCCTGAATGAAAACGATAAAAATGATATCAATAAATGGCTTCGTGATTATGAGAAATTTTTAGAATTTGGCGATTATTGTGACCAATTGATGCGACGTAAAGATAATTATTCAACTGCCTGGTTACTTCAAGTCAGCATGATCGCAAAGCACCTTGATGATGACGAAATGATGGGAAAAGCGGAAAATTATTTTCAGCAACATACGATGTCGTTTGCTTTAAATGATCACTCTTTATATTTTGACGAGAATTCGAATAGAAAATTAGAGTACAATATTTTCTCTATGGCAGATATGATGGCGATTGAATGCGAGATATTGAGTGACCGTGGATCAAATGCATGGGAAAACAACTATTATAACGGTACGAAAGCTGTAGATCTTATCAATTATCTCTATTCGGGGATCCTAAATAACGAGCTGAAGACAATGGGAAATTACGACGGTAGATTTCTCTCATTGCTGTTTGCGGGAAAAGCCTATGATAATTCGCATTATTTGGAGCTATGGCGGGATCTGCAGATCGGAAAAGAGGGAGCGGGGGACTTTCCCGTAAGACAGCCGGTATTGTGGGTAAAGTGAATATCTGAGCCACGCCGTGGCGTAGCTTTACAGTTAAAAATATGTAATAGGTAGAGCCACACCATGGTGTGGCTTGACATTATTAAAAAAACAGTTGAAAATTCAGATTGTTTAGGTTACTTTACATGGCTTTTT
>CAZSGO010000188.1:0-3901 GCA_964606395.1 uncultured bacterium | reverse complement strand
CTATAACAGAATATCCCATGTTACTGACAAGATCAATAACATGGGATTTTGCTTCAAAACCTGCGTGGTCGGAACCAATATATACTATTCTACGGTGACTGTTCTCGTAATCCACGAATAACTATCTCCTAAAGGTTTATAAGTATTCGTGTCAACTTTATTCACATCCCCGATCAAAAATCTGTCTTTTGCTTTTGCGATCGTCAGATCGTTGTCATATAAATATTTGACACGGAATTGCGCATTGAAGTTACCAAGTTCTTTGGATTTTTTATAATCTTCATAGGCCATATGATAAACGATCTTATCGTTACAATCAATTTTACCTTTTGTCAAAGTCGTCATTTCTGCAAGTGTCTCTAAAACCTTTGCACGTGCAAAGTAGACTTCTTTGTTTTGTGGAGCAATTTTTACGGCGTTGGAAATAATATCATAAGCTTTTTCATAATTTCCAAAATCAACATTTTTTAAGGTCACGTCAATTTGCATATTGATATCACGAGGATTGGAACGTGCATAATCTTCAAGTACGTTCAAGCCTTCTCTCGGTTGTCCATTATATTCGTAACATTCGGCTAATTTCTTGATCAACGAGATATTTTGAGTATTGAATTGCAGTGTCTGGCGTGCTACATCTATAGCGCTTTTATAATCATTATCATTAACCAGAGCATTGATGTACTTTAACGCCTTGGAAGCATCGGCGGTATTGTTTTCCCACGCTTTTTGATAGAAGGCCTTGGGGTCACGACCCATTTTTCCGAGAACTGAAATAATCGCATTGATCGCGTCGTTGTTCTCAGGGTCAATATCAATGATATATTCCCAAACATCAAGTTCTTCATCATAAAGTCCAAGCATATCAAAAGCGTTTGCCTGTTTTGCAAGATATTCAACATCATCAAGATAAAGGGCATTGTACTGCTGATAGATGGCAATAGCACCTTCATAGTCACCGGCACGTTCTTTGTAATAGGATGATAATTGTAACAAATGCTGGTTGGTTGCGTCATAGCTCAGGCCTTCATCAATAAAATATGCAGCTGAATCCGGTTTTCCGAGTTTCATATAACACGTTGCCATATCTTTGAATAAAGGATCAACAAAGTTTTCAGCGCAACCGGCGTCGATGATCTCATGATAATTACGCAAAGCATCTGTCCATGCTTGCTGTAGCATATATTGATTACCGTTACTGAGTCTGAATTTACATTTATTCAGGACTTCTTCTTTTTTCTGTTCTTTCATTGCGTTTATTTCATCTGTGTTCGTCTGCGCTTGCGGCGGAACACAATTATAAACACCGAAAACTAAAAATAACACCAATATTGGCAGCAATAGCCATTTACTTCTTCTCGACATTTTAACTCCTATCCTATCTATATTTACCTCTCGTCATAAACCAATTTTCTGCGATCGTGATACTTAAATTCAAACTGTATACGAACTCATCTATGTCGATCGCCGGAATACCGCTTTGTTCAAAGATCGTTCCTGTATTGTATTCGACCATAAATGCGGCATCAACGCGATTCTGATAATTGGTAAAGGGAACGCCAATGCCCAGGGTCAAACCATAGGTCTTAACAGGGGTTCCTTGTGAATTTGCCATATATTGTTCTTCGTAAAAAAGACCACCACGATATGTAAGTGACTGATAATAAGGCAAATATTCATTTAATTCCCCTTGTCTTTCAAAACCTAATCCGTAATGATTGAAGGGTAATATTTGCGATCCTTCATAAAACGGATTAAATGAGAAATCGGAGGCAAGATCATCAAATTGATATTGCATCCAATCCAACGTAAAAATATAACGTGGAATTGGCATATATGCAAGACCTAGAGAAAAGCGATTTGGAAATACCGAGGTATTGCTGTATTCGACCGTATCGACATAAGAATAGAAATGAGAGGTGTTATTAGGGCGATTGGTCATATAATTTGTGATCTGACGACGGGATGAGTTGCTCACATAAGAATACGCAGCACCCAATGTAAGGTTCTTTATGGGCTTAACGCTTATGCCTCCCGTAAATTTCCATCCGGTAAAGCCTTCGTCCGTTTCAATTATGACGTCTGAATATAGATCCGATGTAAAATCCATTTCTTTTACAATATTATAACCGCCGATCAAAAAATCCGCGCTGGCCCCTATGGCAAGTTCGTTATGTTTAAAGAATGAATAACCCGCTCCGATCGTAGCGGAATATATATTTCCTACCGACGTTGCGGTTTCATTGTATTCATTCACTTCATCTACAATTTGATATGAGGCATGTGAAGAGGTAAGAGGAGCCAGTCCCAGAGTAAAACCCCCTTTTTTCGAAAGAGGGAATTTTATCATTCCATAAGAAAAGCCCGTATAATTATCTGTATTCCCGGTTCCTGTTATATTATTGTGGTTGGAATTTATCGCCATTTCAATTCCGGCTTTCTGAATAAATGCCAAATTGGCCGGATTTTGTAAATTTACGGTGAGGGTATCCGAATAGGCAGTTGAGCTTTTAGCTCTACCCAATGCCGAAACGGAATAATTCGTTCCGACTTTTCCAAGTCCATAAAGTTCAAATACACCGGCAAAGGCAAATGAGAAGGACAATAATATAGCGGTAATAAGTAGTGTTTTTTTATTCATCTTTAACCCTTGTATACACAACGTCCAGTTCAGTTTTAGCCGGATCTATCGTTATAAAATTAAAATCATTATATTCTTTGTTCAAGTAGAAGAACAATCCTTCATGAGCCATTTCTTTTGGATTTGAGACCATGTATTGAAGTAATTGGGAGATATCTATGCTAACAGTATCGTCCTCATCGGTAAATACGGGTGAGTAAGCGGTATATGTATAGGCAATACTGTCTTGTTCCCAATAATCGGTCTTGAATAAACGTGCCGTAATATAAAGGGTGTCTCCGCTTGCGATCATTTTATCCAGGGGTTTTAAAACTAATTTAAGTTCGGCTCTGTTCAAAAGGTCTGTCGGGCCCAATAATGTATCTTGTCTAAGCTCGTCCATTTCTACATAAGATCTGAAGATGTTACCCTGGGAAAGATAAAATAATGAGTCGGTGACAACTGCATCACTTTCCGTAAATTGTATATCACCGCCACCGATAATGGAAAAGGTACTATCTTTTATATAGACATCATTGGTGTCATAAATACTGCATTCCAAATTCAAACGGGGACGCAGATCCAGAGTTGTTGAAGAATATTCAATCGTATGAAAAGCTATCAACCCCTCAGTGTCATTTGTTTTTGTAACGACAAATCCGTTATTTGCGTAAGTTGAGTCCGGATAATCCATCCAGTCATTGACCAATGCAAGGTCAATTGGAATATAAATCGAATCAAGGTCGGTATCGACGTTAAAGCTACTGTAATAGGATGTATGACCATCGATCAGACTGAAGGCTTCATTCACTTCGGTGTTGTTGGCCCAGTAATATGCCGTATCGGTCTCGACCATCGATATATCTAATGAGATATTATCTTCGTTACCCCAATAGTCCGCAACATATAGGACGATATCCGCATTGTCTATTGTTGCGTAAACAGAATCCGGTAAGCCGGAAAGAGATACAAAGTTAGTAAATTTGATCAGAAATTTTGCCATCAGATCATTATAATTACCAACTTTATTTTGGTAAAGGCTATTTCCTGAAGCGTCTGCGTTGAGATTTTTGATCCCTGTTATGATAGATTGATCATAAGACAAGGTATCAACGGTCAGTGTTTTGTTCCCGTAGGGAGTTTGGAAGATATTCTCGCTACAGGATGACATTAGTACTGTAATAATGACAAAGCAAAAAAAAGCCAAAGTAAATTTACTTTGACGTGATGTTGCGGTTGTAGTAGCTTGTTTACAGACTGTCGAGGAATTCATATAGTTCTTTT
>CAZSGO010000187.1:0-3907 GCA_964606395.1 uncultured bacterium | reverse complement strand
AACAAAGATCATTGAATAAAGGCATAGAGCATTATGGCAGGACAAAAAATACGCATTGCGCTAAAATCGTATGATCACAATCTTCTCGATAAATCGACAGAGAAGATCGTGCAGCGCGCTAAAGCGACCGGCGCCGTTATTTCAGGCCCGATCCCGCTACCAACAAAACGTTCGGTCGTAACGGTTAACCGTTCACCGCACGTTAACAAGAAATCGCGCGAACAATTTCAGATCAAAGTCCACAAGCGCATTGTTGAGATCCTGAATACCACGACGAAAACCATCGACGAATTGATGAAGCTAGATCTTCCGGCCGGCGTGGATATTGAAATCAAGGTTTAATACGAACCCAAACAATAGGGGCCTCTTCCCATGATGGTATGCCCCTTTGAATAGAAAAGGTTAAAACTGTGAACGGAATCATAGGAAAAAAAGTTGGTATGACTCGCATTTTCGATGAACGCGGCCGGAATATTCCGGTTACCGTCATTGAAGCAGGACCATGCTTTGTAACACAGATCAAGACAGACGAAACTGACGGATATACCGCAGTACAAGTCGGCTTTGACGAAGTTCGGGAAAAGCTTATTACCAAGCCTGAACTTGGTCACCTTAAAGGTGCCGGCAAAGTTTTGCGTACTCTGAAAGAATTTCGTTTGGATGAAGTAAACGACCTTAAAGTTGGCGATGAGATCAATGTTAACATCTTTGCAAAAGGTGACATTGTTGCGGTAACCGGGAAATCCAAAGGTAAAGGATTTCAGGGAACTATGAAACGCCATAACTTTTCTGGTGGTCCGGCAACGCACGGTCAGAAAGACCGTCTTCGCGCACCCGGTTCGATCGGTGCAGGTTCATCTCCTTCCCGAGTATGGAAAGGAATGAAAATGTCAGGTCAAATGGGTAACGAAAACGTGACGGTACGGAACATTGAAGTTGTCGAAATTCGTCCTGATAAGAACATCCTATTGGTAAAAGGCAGCGTTCCCGGATCGCGGAACGGTATCTTGCAACTAGTTAAAGCGGGAGATACAGAATGAAAATAGATGTCTTCAAAACCAATGGTGAAAAATTGGATAAGAAAGTAGACCTGGCAAAGGAAGTATTTGGTATAGAACCCAATGAACATACCATGTATCTTGCAGTGAAGGCAGAACTTGCCAACATGCGTCAGGGAACACACAAGACCAAGACTCGTGGCGAATCACGTGGCGGTGGAGCTAAACCATGGAAGCAAAAAGGCCGTGGAACAGCTCGCTCAGGTTCACGTCGTTCTCCCATTTGGGTCGGTGGTGGACGCGCGTTCGGTCCCGAACCACATCTTTATACGACAAAACTGCCAAAGAAGGTCAAACGCCTTGCTCGACGCAGTGCTTTGTCACAAAAGATGAATGCACAAGCCGTTCTTGTCGTTGATGATTTTAATCTGAAAGAAGCTAAAACAAGAAGCCTGACCGCTATTCTTGAACAACTGGGTTTAACGGGCAAGAAATTGACCGTCCTGGTCTCAGAAGTTACAGAGAATCTCTTTTTAGCAGCACGAAATATTCCCAATGTATATATCGTTGCAGCTGAACGTGCCTCTACATATGAGATCATGGATTGTGAAGTGCTTGTCATCGAAAAATCCGCCGTCAAGAATATCAACGAGGCTCTTAAATAAGGAATGGCGAGCAGATGAAAAAGAATATCATAATTCGACCGATCTTGACCGAGAAGATCAGCATCATGAGCGAAGAGATGGGCAAGTATGCCTTTGTCGTTGCTCCCGGTGCCAATAAGATCGAGATCAAGAAGGCAATAGAAGATCGTTTCAGCGTACAGGTAACTGACGTTCAGACGATGAACAGAAGAGGTAAAGTGAAATCAATGACGGTTCGCAGTGGCGGACGCGTTATCCGGACGGAAGGTAGACGAGCGAATTGGAAAAAAGCGATCGTAACCCTTGCCGAAGGAAATAGAATTGATTTCTTTGAAGGCGAAACTGCTGTTTAAGGAATAGGAATATTATGGCTTTAAAGAGCTACAAACCGCATACTCCTGGTCAACGTTATAAAACCACTTTGGTTTTTGACGAATTGACTAAAAAAGATCCGGAAAAATCACTGCTAAAACCGAGCCCAAAGAGCGGTGGTCGTAACAATAACGGTCGCATAACCTCCCGTAGACGCGGTGGCGGACACAAACGTCATTATCGTGTTATTGACTTTAAACGGGAAAAATACGGTGTACCGGCCCGCGTTGCAGCTATTGAATACGATCCTAACCGTTCGGCTAACATTGCCCTGCTCATTTATGCTGATGGTGAAAAACGCTATATCATCAGTCCCGAGGGCCTTAAGGTCGGTGATCAGGTGGTTTCCGGCTCCGACGCACCCGTTAAAAAAGGGAATGCGTTGCCACTGAAAAATATCCCTGCCGGTACTCAAGTTCACAATATTGAGATGAAGCCCGGCAAGGGAGCCCAAATTGCCCGCGGTGCCGGTGCCGGTGCCCAGATAATGGCAAAAGAGGGTAAATACGTAACGATAAAGCTTCCATCAGGTGAAATGAGATTGATCCTGGAAACCTGCCTGGCCACTATTGGCGAAGTCGGGAATAAAGATCATCAGAATGTCACCTTGGGTAAAGCAGGCCGTAACCGCTGGAAGGGCAAACGCCCCAAAGTCCGCGGTGTTGCTATGAACCCGGTTGATCACCCTATGGGTGGTGGTGAAGGCAGAACCTCCGGCGGCGGACATCCCCGTACGCCTTGGGGTAAGCCGACCAAAGGGTATAAAACCCGTAAGAAAAACAATCAGAGTAACAAGTATATTGTCGCTCGACGGAAGAAAAAGTAAAGGTGAAACCATATGCCTAGGTCATTAAAAAAAGGTCCTTATGTCAATGAATCACTGCAAAAAAAAGTGAGTGAAATGGTCTCTTCAGGTAAGAAAAAGGTGATTAAAACCTGGTCTCGCCGATCGACGATCACGCCGGATTTTGTCGGATACACTTTTGCGGTTCACAATGGAACAAAATTCATACCCGTTTATGTCACCGAGAATATGGTGGGTCATAAGCTGGGTGAGTTTTCTACCACACGCACATATCGCGGACATAGGTCATAAACACAAGAGTAGGTAAATAATGAAAGCTCGTGCAGTAAATAAGTACATTAGACATAGTGCCAAAAAGATGAAGCCCGTTCTTGATATGGTTCGGGGCAAACAGGTAAATACTGTTCTGAATATGCTTGCATTCATGCCCAAGAAATCAGCAAAGCTTATCGAACTGACAACACGTTCGGCTGTGTCCAATTTGATGAACACAGAAGAAGGTGCAAAAGTCAATCCCGATGAACTGATCATTGCTGAAGCCTTTGCAGATCAAGGGCCGGTCATGAAGCGCATTCGTCCCCGTTCAATGGGCCGTGCTTACCTCATCCGGAAACGCACATGTCATTTAACGATCGTTGTAGCAACCCCTGAACAGGAAGTTGCCGATGATACGAAAGAGAAGGAGTAAACCTTGGGTCAAAAAACACATCCTTATGGTTTTCGTCTTGGTATAACAAGGGAATGGCTCTCAAACTGGTATGATGAGCGCAATTTTGCGGCAAAGCTTAACGAAGATCTGATGCTTCGCAAGTATTTGAACAAACGCTTATCGAATGCCGGTATCGCAAAGATCGAAATCGAGCGGACATCAAAAGCGATCTCCATTACGATCCATACCTCACGTCCCGGTGTCGTTATCGGTGCCAAAGGCAAAGAGGTTGATCAACTACGCGAAGAGATCAGAAAGCTGACCCAATTTGACGTTAACGTTAATGTTGTAGAAATTAAAAAACCTGAATTGAACGCATACCTAGTGGGCGAGAACATTGCTCAGCAGTTGGTTAAAAAGATGCCTTTCCGTCGTATCC
>CAZSGO010000186.1:0-3963 GCA_964606395.1 uncultured bacterium | reverse complement strand
AGTAATCAGTAATCAGTAATCAGTAATCAGTAATCAGTAATCAGTAATCAGTAATTCAATTTGATTTAAACAGTAAATTTAGAAATTTCCGTTCATAATTCAAAATTCATAACTTATAAGTGAATTATTGTAATTTGTCTTTTGCTATTTAACCTTTTTTTAATTAGAATTCAGAGTAAAAATTTGATTAATCATGTAAGGAGTATGGACATGAATTTACATTGGTTAGACTACAGCGTTATCCTGTTGTTTTTCTTTGTGATATTTGGTATTGCTGCCTATTATTCCAAAAAAGCCGGTCAAGGGACAGATCAATTTTTCCTTTCGGGAAGAAATCTTCCTTGGTGGCTGGCGGGAACGGCAATGGTTGCTACGACCTTTGCTGCAGATACGCCTCTTGCCGTAACGGAATTAGTTGCCAAAAACGGTATTGCCGGCAACTGGTTATGGTGGAATATGGCAATAGGTGCCATGTTGACAGTATTTTTCTTTGCCCGTTTATGGCGTCGTTCGGGCGTGATGACCGATGTAGAATTCGTAGAGTTTAGATATTCAGGTAAAGCAGCCGCTTTCCTAAGGGGATTTCGTGCCATTTATCTTGGTCTTTTTATGAATGTTATTATTCTTGGCTGGGTCAATAAAGCCATGGAAAAGATCTTTGTGGTAACCATCCCCGAGATCGATGCTTTTCTTTTAGTTTGTATTACCGCTGTGATCATTGCGATCTATGCTTCGGCATCCGGACTTGTAGGAACATCCCGAACGGACAGTTTCCAATTTTTGTTCGCGATCGCCGGCTGTATCGTATTGGCGATCATAGTGGTTCGCTTGCCGGAGGTTGGCGGATTGGCTATGCTTAAAACGAAACTTCGTCCGGAGCTGATCGAGTTTGTACCTCGGATCAGTAATGTGACAGCAAAAGGGGTAACGGGCGGTGCTATGGCACTGACGGTAGGTGCCTTTATTGCTCATATTGGACTCCAATGGTGGGGAACCTGGTATCCGGGCGCAGATCCCGGTGGTGGCGGTTACATTGCACAGCGCATGATGTCTGCTAAAGATGAAAAACATAGTCTCTTTGCAACCCTGTGGTTCACGATCGCTCATTATACCATACGTCCATGGCCATGGATCCTGGTGGCATTATCGGCTTTGGTCATTTTGCCTCGTGCTGAAAATCCGGCTGAAATGCAGGTTCAAGATCCTCAAATGTATATTATGGCGGAAAAGGTTTTCCAAAGTCCATCACTATTGAAATCAGATGATGCATCTTATCAGACAGAAGAATTTAAAGCCTATTACGAAAAATATGAGAACACCGTTGATCCGGGACGTATGTATCCCAAATTAATGGTACGATATTTGCCCAAAGGCCTCTTGGGTCTATTGATCGCTGTTTTCCTTGCGGCATATATGTCTACCATTTCATCTCAATTGAATTGGGGGACATCCTATATGATCAATGATTTTTACAGGCGCTTTATTCGAAAGAAAGCAGACGAAAAACATTATGTACTGATCTCACGCTTGACCATGTTCCTGATGATCCTGATATCATTGCTGGTTACACGCTTCTTGCTTACCACTATCTCAGGTGCCTGGGAATTTATTATCAATGCATCCGCCGGGTTAGGCCTTGTCTTGATTCTTCGTTGGTTCTGGTGGCGGGTCAATGCATGGTCCGAGATCGCAGCTATGATAGCGCCCCTGATCATTTATCCCATTGCTAAAGCTTGCGGGTTGGAATCACCTATGACATTATATCCCACTATATTCGGTACAACCTTGGTCTGGGTAATTGTGACATTTTTAACAAAACCATCCGACGAAAAAACCTTGAAGAAATTCTATACAAAAGTTCATCCCGGTGGTATCGGCTGGAAAAAAGTATCATCTCAAATGCCCGAAATTAAAAGTGATACGGGTTTTGGTAGAATGTTCATTTCCTGGGGAGCCGGTGTGTTGCTTGTCTACAGTTTTCTATTTGGACTTGGTAAGGTGTTTTTTCTTGAATGGGGAGCCGCCTTGTTGTATTTTGCATTGGCGATCATTTCCGGTGTTATCATCTTTTTTAATATGAAAAAGCAAGGATTTGAGACGTTAAAATAAATGGAGGTCAATATGTCCGGTTTAATCGTTTATAGCTCAGTCTATGGAACTACAAAAACCTATGCCGAGAAGCTTGGTGAGTTATTGGGCTGGCCGGTTCAGTCCTGTTCCGAAACGAAATCCAAGCAGCTGAACGATAAGCAAAAGCTTGTTGTAGCCTCAAACATTCGCATTGGTAAATTAGGTGCCAAAAAATGGATCTCAAAGAACAAGAAAGCGCTTGGATCTATAGATCTGATGATACTGGCAGTCGGAGGAGAAAAAGCCGAGAATCAAACCTATTACAAAGAATCGGTTAGGAAGAATCTCGATTTCTTGAATTTAAGCGATGAGCAGATCGTTGGATTAGGTGGCCGGAAGATCAGGGCTGATTTCAATCGAAAAGATACTTTTCTGTTCAACATGCTTGATAAAATGGTCAAGGATCCCAAAGATAAAGAAGATATTCTCAAGGATGTGGATCATGTTGACATGTCGCTTTTGGATCCCATAGCGGAGAGATTAAAGAAATAATTTAAGGATGATTATGAAAATATTTATGCGTTCCATACTGTTAAGTATGCTTGTATTTTTTATGTTTGCAAAACCAGCGGATGCCCCAAAACAAGAATTCCGCGGCGTTTGGTTATCAACGGTTGCAAATATCGACTGGCCGGTAAATAAATTTGATTCTGAAGCCAAGAAACAAGCGGATCTGATCAAATTTATGGATGTTTTTCAGGAGAATGGGATCAATGCCGTTTTATTTCAGGTGCGCCCGGCATGTGATGCAATGTATAATTCACCGTATGAACCTTGGTCGTACTGGTTCAGTGGAACGCAAGGGGACGGACCTTCAGCCGATTCATTATGGGATCCATTGGAATTTGCCATTAAAGAAGCCCATAAACGGGGGATGGAATTGCATGCATGGGTAAATCCCTATCGTGCGATCAAAGACCCATTAAAAGCGGACAGTGCAAATTATATATCGGACCAGCACATTGCCAAGCAACATCCGGAATGGTTGTTAAATTTTAATAGTGTGGGTATCTTGGATCCGGGTAAAGAAGACGTCCGGAAATATATTCAACGCATATTTATGGATATCGTATGCCGATACGATATTGATGGGCTTCATATGGATGATTATTTTTATCCCTATAGTCCGATCAGTAATGAAGATTCATTAACCTTTGCCAGTGAAAGCCGTGGATTTGAGGATATCAATGATTGGCGCAGAGATAATATCAATTTACTCGTTCAGGCGGTATCCGATAGTATTGATGAAGTAAAACCTTGGGTCAAATGGGGTATTTCTCCCTTTGGTATCTATCGTCCGAATGTGCCCCAGGGCATAGTGGGTTTTGATGCATGGTCTGTTCTTTATTGCGATCCTCTGGCATGGTTACAGGCCGGAAGTGTGGATTATATTACTCCGCAGTGTTACTGGCCTTTTGAAGGTGGACAGGATTATGCTAAGCTGATCCCTTACTGGGCTGCACAAGCCAAGAAATACAAACGACATTTTTATCCGGGACAAGCATTGTATCGTGCCGGAAGTGATAAATTCCCCGAAGGAGAGATCCCACGACAGGTCCGATTAAATCGTGATACGGATGGTTGCCAGGGATCGGTCTATTTTACAGCCAATAATTTTTTCCAAAATCCCAAGAACACGATCGATTCATTGAAGATGGATTTATATGCCAACAAAGCATTGTGGCCTATCAATCAACATCAAAAGGGTAAAACACTCAAAGCGCCGGTCGTGTTTTCCGAACGCGTAGACAAAGACAATGTTAAATTATCATGGGAAATTGATCCACAAGCATGGGGCTATGTCGTTTATCGTTCAAAAACGCAACAAGACCT
>CAZSGO010000185.1:0-3968 GCA_964606395.1 uncultured bacterium | reverse complement strand
CCTTCTTCCCCAAGTGGCATAATTGTGGGACTTTTCATGCCCGGAAGGATATCACAAACCAGATCCAGTTTACTGTTCGGTACATTCAATAAGATATATTTGTAATCCTTTGCTGTGTTTACGGAACGAATACGGAAACATAATTTATTGATCAGATCTCTTTTTTCTTCATCTAAAGAATTATTACAGTAGATGCTCGCTTCTGATTGCAGAATTGTCTCAACTTCTTTTAGTCCGTTTGAGATCAAAGTACTGCCGGTACTGACAATATCAAAGATCGCTTCGGACATGTTGATGCCGGGTGCTATTTCAACCGAGCCCGATATTTTGTGTATATCGGCATTTACACCGTTTTTATCCAAAAATTGTTGAAGAATATGGTCATATGACGTTGCTATTCGTTTACCTTCGAGTGAGGTGATATCTTTGTATTCAAGATGTTTGGGTACGGCAATGGACATTCTGCATTTGCCAAAACCCAAGGGCATGACCTTTTCAATATCCGATCCGGTCTCAAGCACAACATTGTCACCCACGATCCCTATATCCGCAATACCGTCTTCAATACATTGGGGGATATCATCATCTCTCAGAAAAAGCACTTCCAAAGAAAAATTGATCGCTGATGTCTTCAGCTTATCGTGACCAGTCCGTTTCAGATGGATACCGCAGTGTTCCAATAGTTCTATACTGTTGGTTGATAATCGTCCTTTTTTCTGAATGGCCATGGTTAACATTGATCTTTCCTTTGTTTTTTTTTGTATTCCTTAAAAAAATCCCGATTCTCTCAAGAGATCGGGACAATATTTAGTATAATATTTAGCGCATCCCAACCCCTTACGGAGCAGTATGATTATGGAGGATGTGCAAATGGTGTTTCATTTAATATTCATTCCTTTGTTGACTCTTGAATTTAAGAAAGAGCTTAATGGAAGTCAAAGGGATTTTAGTAAATATTCAATTATTTTTATAATATTTCGATAAATTAAGCGTGAATTTGGAATATTGCATATAATAAATGAGTATTTCATGAACAATAGTAAATATTTTCAAATACTTTCCTTTGAATTTTAAAAATATATAAAAAAACCCGCTTAAATTTTCAAGCGGGTAATTTATATAAGTACGTCTTTAAATTCAGCTATATGTCATAGCAACGAATTAGAAAATATACAGACCTACCGATAAGCGAACCAGATTTGAGAATGTGGGTTCACTATCATCAAGGCTGACCGAATAGATATCCGTCATTCCTTGTACGTAGCGAAGTTCAACATCGATCATATCGAGCACTTTAACACCGGCGGCAAATGCTAAGCCTAGATTATTAAAATCAAAATTCTCGACATCGATATCAATTTCAGCTCCTTCAACGACCGCTTCACCCAAGGGAATACCAACATTGAGGCCGGCAGCAATGTAAGGTGCTACAATGGCAAGATCAATGTTATAACGTGCTAAAGCAACGGCATTCACATAATTAGTTCTGATGGTTGTATTAGCGACATCACCTTCAAGGGCATTTTCAATGGAAAATCCTTCCATTGAGAATAAACCTTCAAGCTGGATACCGAAATTACCAAAACCGATCACTGCAAATGCACCACCGACAAAACCGGTAATATTCTGCAGATCGCTGAACTGGTCAATGTAAACTTGCGCATCGAATTCTTCTGAATCAATGTATGAATAGTTAGCACCCAATTTGATACCCAAGTCGAATTGAGCAAAAGCAAATGATGCTAACAACACAGACATCAATAAAACAGTAAATTTCTTCATTTCCAGTCTCCTTTAAAATTAAATTATCAATTCACTATGTTTAAATTTAATAGATTGGTATTGATGTTCAAACATTTTTTTAATTATTATTCTGTTTTCTTTTATGCCCTTAAATATTAAAAAACTATACATTAAAATAACTTAAATTCCATTCTGTTCCAAAAAATGCTTTGAAATTCATTAATTGTGGATAAATTATCCCCGTAAATGTTATTGAAACATTAAAGGATTGATATGAAAACGATCAAACCCTTGGTTGAAAAAACTAAAATCGCCTCAAATGTCCTTAATGATCTTGACATTACTGTCATTAATGCCGTCTTACATGATATGGCAGATGCGCTTATTGAGTATCAAAATATTATTATTAAATTGAATGGACAGGACATTTGTAATGGAGAAGCCATGCGGCTTTCCCCGCTTGCAATGGACCGATTGATCATTAACAGCGAAAAGATCACCGAATTGGCAATTTCAATTCGCGCCCTCACTATAAAGAAATCCATTTTAACCATAAAAGACGATCATGATGTAAAAATCGTCTCTCCATCCACACTAGCCATCATTTATGAGTCCAGACCCCATATTACCGCCGAAGCGGCATGTCTGGCCTTTAGATCGGGAAATGCCATTGTTCTTCGAGGCGGCAAGGAAGCTTTCCATTCCAATACGGCAATATCTTCCATTTTATGCGATGTTCTTGAGCAAAACGGATTACCCCGTGAGTTAATTACGTTATTGCCCACTACAGACAGGGTATCAATGACAGAATTGATAAGCCTGCATGATCTGATTGATCATGTGGTCATACACGGGAGTGAAGGACTGGATCACTATGTCCGCAATAACACGAAGATCCCCATCCTGAATAAATTGCCGGAAATTTCGGATGCCTTTAATATTTGATATTTATCCTTTTATTTGAGCCGAATATAATATTATATTGACCGTTGTAAAAAAAATTAAATAACGTGGAGAACACAATGCAAAACAAACGAAATTGGTTAATTATTGCTATGATGTTTTTATTCACCGCAATTGTTTTTGCAGGATCATTTAATGGTCTGACCTCAGGCATGAGTGATCTATATTTATTATCCAATGCTAAGACACGTTCAATTTCCCCCGAGAATCCTACCGGCGAAGTTGGAAAAGGCGGAATGGCGACCCTTGAAGAAGGTTCCGCAGCAAAAGCGGCACGCGATCTGGGACAAGGGTGGAAAGTTAATCCTTACGTCATGGTCCCGGGAGGCGAAACTCAACTTATGGCTGAAATTGAAGGTTCCGGTGCCATTCAACATATCTGGATGACCCCAACGGGGAATTGGCGATTTGCAATACTTCGCTTTTATTGGGATGGTGAAGAAACTCCCTCGGTTGAAGTGCCGCTTGGTGATTTCTTTGCCTCAGCTTACTATTTTAAACAGGTCTCATCGCATGCAGTTTGCGTAAATCCCGGATCTGCTTTCAATTCTTATTGGGTTATGCCATTCCGTAAAGGGTGTAAGATAACCATAGAAAATATTGATGAAACGGAAATGCGCCTATATTTCCAAGTAGATTATACCTTAACCGATATCCCAAAAGATGCGGCTTATTTTCATGCGCAATTCAGGCGCACGAATCCCCTACCCTATAAAGAAGTTTATACCATTGTTGATGATATCAAAGGTAAAGGCCAGTATGTTGGCACTTATATGGCCTGGCAATCCAATAATGACGGATGGTGGGGTGAAGGCGAAATAAAATTCTATATGGATGGCGATACGGACTACCCAACGATCTGCGGGACAGGTACAGAAGATTATTTCTGCGGTTCTTATAGTTTCTTGACCCAAAGAGCTGATGGTGAAAGAGAATACACGGATTACACAACGCCATACGCGGGATTTTTTCACTATCCTCCGCATCCAACCAGTTGGCTTCGGACTATTACGCGTTACGGCATGTATCGCTGGCATGTCACAGATCCCATTCGCTTTGAAAAAGACCTGAAAATTACCATGCAGGCTCTTGGCTGGCGATCAGGCGGCCGGTATTTGCCTCTGCAAGATGATATTTCTTCAGTAGCCTATTGGTATCAGGCCGAACCGCATAATCCTTTCCCTAAATTACCGAGCAAGGATGAGTTGGAAATAAGATAGATCAGAAGTCAGAAGCCGGAAGTCAGAAGCCGGAAGTCAGAA
>CAZSGO010000184.1:0-3979 GCA_964606395.1 uncultured bacterium | reverse complement strand
CTGTGGATAGATTATTGACGTTTTTATTGTATATTTAAGTCATGAACATCACATTCAAATCCTTCACTCACGATTCTCCTCTCTACGAGGAAAGTATTGTTCTACGCAATCGTATTCTGATCGAAGCCGTTGGTCGGCATGAAGATTGCCGCGACTTTGATTTTCCGGAAAAAGACATTTACATTTCCGCCTTTGATGGCGATGTTCTGATCGGCTCCGCTATCATAACACCACTCAATAACGATACGGTGCAAATGCGCCAGATGGCTGTGGAAAATGCCTATCAGGGACAAGGCGTCGGACGAGCGATCGCGTTGGAGTTTGAGCGTATCGTTAGGGAAAAAGGCTATTCAATGATCATTCTTCATGCACGTGAGATCGCTGTGCCCTTTTATGAGAAGCTGGGATATATATTGAGCAGTGATGTGTTTTATGAGATCGAGATCCCGCACTTCGAGATGAGGAAATGCCTCACACACCTGTGCACCGCAGCCTTGGCGTAGGTGTAAAGGCACTAAGTACCGCAAAGTGAACAAAGATCACCATTTAAGAACTTCGACAAGGATAAAAGTTCACAAAGAAGAGCATTATAAGCATACGGCCACACCAAATATTAGTCATCCTGAAAATACTGCCGGTGGCAGTGTTGTTCAGGACCTCTGTGAGTGTTAGTGTTTGCTGTAATATTCATCGAGTTGATCTTTTTTTTTACATTCATTTATATTTTCGTACTCCTCTCTGGCAAACCATTCCTTGGATAGATCTAATAAATTTTTATTCTCTTTCTTAATTAAATTCCATTTCCAATCACGATGCCAATTTTTAAGCCGTTTTTCTCTCGAAATAGCGCCAACACTTGAAGGATATTCTTCATAATACATTAAATCAGTTAAATTATACTTTCTAGTAAAGGATGACCCATGACCTGTTTTGTGTTCAAAGATTCTTCTCTGTAGATCATTGGTAACACCAATGTATAAGACTGTCCTCATTTTATTGCTAAGGATGTAAACATAATAGGTTTTCATGACGAAAAATAAAGGGTTTATGGCAATGAAAATATGCTTGATTTCACAGTGTGATTTGCATCACATTCTCAAAAAGGTCCTGAACCCCGATGTCCACCGGACATCGTTTCAGGATGACTATGAGGTGGGGGTTAATTATTATTTGCCTTTTTCGGTTTGCATATTCTTAATATTTTTTTCTTGAATCTCACCAAAAAGCATATTATTCTTATATTAATGCACTTGAATGCTGTGTGGCACAACATTAGCGAGTGTGAATGTCCAATGTCTAAATCCAAACTGATCATCTTAATGCTTGCGTGTACTGCACTTTTATTTGCAGAAAATCCTCGCGAGTACACAACATCCCGAACAAACAATCCTCCTGTGATTGATGGGATCCTGGACGATGCTTGTTGGAAAACCGTTCCCATGACGGGAAATTTTCGCATGCACCAGCCGCATGACGACAGGGCTGCGTCGTTTGATACGGAGTTCGGTATTGCTTATGATAACAATAATCTCTATGTCGCTATCAGAGCTTACGATCCCGAACCGGATAAAATATTCAGGCAGGTGACACGACGGGATGAGGTAAACTCGGAATTCGTTGCATTGTGTCTGGATAGCTATTATGACAAATCCACTTGCTATTGTTTCTTTGTCTCGGCTTCGGGAGTTATGGGCGACCTGTTCATTTCCAAAGATGGCGAAATTAATGATGAAAGCTGGAATGCCATCTGGTGGGCCAAAACAAATATTGATGACAAGGGATGGACCGCGGAGTACCGCATCCCGCTTTCTCAATTGCGCTTTGTTAATAAGGAGCAACAGATCTGGGGACTGGACATGATGCGGGATGTCCAACGTAATAACGAGGAAAGCTTCTGGATGGAACATAAACGCGCCGATCAGGGCTTTGTGCATCAGTTTGGTATTCTAACGGGGCTTCATGATATCAAAGCACATAAGGTATTTGATATTATGCCCTATGCTGTCGGCTCGCTTAATACCTATGAAGCCGAAGAAGGCAACCCGTATATGGATGGTTCCGATATGAAGATCAACGGCGGTATTGACGGAAAGATCGGACTGACCAATAACTTCACCATGGATTTTACCATAAACCCGGACTTTGGCCAAGTTGAGGCGGATCCGGCAACGGTAAACCTTTCCGCCTTTGAAACCTTTTTTGGAGAACGCCGGCCTTTCTTTATAGAGGGCAGCAATATTACCAGTTTTACGACCGATGTCAACGGCGGCAGTGAGCAGATCTTTCATTCCAGAAGAATAGGGCGCTCGCCTCATTATTGGCCCGACCTAGATGATAATGAATACGCCAAGGTCCCTCAAGGCACCGATATCATTGCCGCGGCAAAAGTTACCGGACGAACGGAAAAAGGATTGAATATCGGCGTGGTCGAAGCCGTTACACAGAAAGAATATGCCGATGTTTCCCGCAATGGCATCGAATCCCGCGAGGCGGTTGAACCACTGACCAATTATGCCGTTGCAGCCTTACGCCAGGACCTGAAAGACGGTAAGGGACAAGTGGGCGGTATCGTAACTGCCGTCAACAGGAGAATTGATGATGAGCATCTTGATTTTCTCCACAAACAAGCTTATACCGGCGGACTGGATCTGCGACGATATTTTAGCGATCACATATGGCAGATCGATGCCCGCGCGATCGGGTCTTACGTTCAGGGCTCAACGGAAGCTATTTCCGAAACTCAACAATCCTCTTCTCACCTTTTCCAGCGACCCGATGCCGATTGGGTGACCTACGACAGTACTCGTACATCTCTTGCCGGTCATGGCGGTTCTTTTAGGGTGGGTAAATTCAGCGGATCCTATCAGGCTGCGTTTAAATTTCAGTGGAAATCACCCGGACTGGAGCTGAACGATATCGGCTTTGTCGGACGAACGGACTGGATCAGCCAGAATGTTTGGTTCAGCTATCGAAAAACCGAACCCTTTTCTATTTTCCGTGAATTTTACCTCAATATGTCACAGTGGAATAATTGGAATTTTGGTGGACAGCATTTGAACTCAGGGCTTAATATTCAGGGAGAAAGCCAGTTCAAAAATCTGATGCAGGCGGGCTTTGGGCTTGAATTGAATTCCGAAGTTTTAAGTACGGCGGAATTGCGCGGCGGTCCGAGTTTGCGCACGCCTCCCGCTAATTATAAATGGTTATGGGTCGCAAGCGATTATACAAAAGATCTTAACGGATTTATATTTTATCTGAATGGCTTGAATCGTGATGGTTTATACCACTATAACCGGGGTGAATGCGAGGTTCACTGGAAGATCAGCGAATTCATCAATATGACCTTGTTCACCGATTGGCAAAGGGAGCATACCAGTCTGCAATATGTCAGCAATGTTGATTATAACGGCGATACCCGTTATATCCTTGCCCAGCTTCGCAGTGAGTCCACAAGTATGCAATTGGGGCTCAATTGGAATATTTCACCTACCATATCATTGGAATATCGGGCCCGTCCGTTCTTTATGAGCGGAAAATACGATCAGTTCAAAGTTGTAACCGATGGTGATAATCCGGTTTTTGAAGATCGTTTTGATCTTTTTACCGACAATATTACGCTGGCGAACGATGTTTATTCTTGCGATGAAAACCGCGATCTGACAGTGGATTACACCTTCGATGATCCGGATTTTGTCTATGCTTCGTTTCAGTCCAACTTCGTGTTCCGCTGGGAATATCAGCCGGGGTCTACCCTCTTTCTGGTCTGGTCTCTGAACAATGAATTGGGAACAAGCGATGATGTTTTGAGCTTGCCGGACAATATCCGCGAACTGAACGATGAGATCCCGCAGAATGTATTTTTGGTGAAATTGTCGTATAGGTTGGGTAGATAAGTTAATAATCATTTAAAATTATTGGGGAGCATATTATTGCTCCCTTTTCATTTGTAGAGATTTTTCTGGGGTGTGGAGTGTGGGGT
>CAZSGO010000183.1:0-4004 GCA_964606395.1 uncultured bacterium | reverse complement strand
ACACCCGGTAAAATGCTTGCCAAAGATGGCATGAATCTTTGCAATAAAGGGATGGATGTAGTGCTTGAAACGGGAAAGACCATCGTTCCCGGACTGGGACAGGCAACGGATATTATTGACGCGGGAAAAGACTATTACGAAAAAGCCGAAAAAATGGTCGACAAACCTATGGAATTTCTTTCTGACGAAATTAAATCCCGCGGGGCTGCCTATGTAGCCGGCATCATTGATATTGATTCGAAATTGGATTCGGAAGGCGCGGGCAAGTATGTAAAGACAATCGCCGAATTGACCCTTGGAAGCGATGACCCTCAGGAGCTGATCGAAAAGGGTATAGATGCCGGGATCGCCAGGATCAAAAGTACGGACAATTCCATCAAAACAGATATTGTCATCGCCGAGAACAAACAACCGGGCGCCGGATTACCGGATTATATTTTTGGGATCGGCACCTATGCACAGGAAGCGAATGAGTTCATTTTGAACCTGCCCTCGGGGAACTGGGGTATTACCGCAAAGGACAATATCGGATACTCTTCAACACCTGTAACGGTTGCGGTTGTAACACAGCAGGAAAGCACGGTGGATGTCGTGGCAAGCGATACAAGCAGTACGGGTACCCCTACAGATACCACCATAGTGCAAGACCCCAGAACTAAAAGATTAGAAGAAGTTTTGGATAGCCTAAATGTTATGCCATACAGAAATCAGCGAATTAGAATAAATTTAGTTGATTACACAGACGAGGGTTATTACGTAAATCATACTTTCTATAACTCTTCCATATTCTATACACATGCACTAATATTTGCCCCTCAATGGACCAATTATTCATTTTCCTGTAATTATGATCAGGATAGTATTCACACGGGGGTCAATGCAAATAAAGATCCAGCTCTTTATAAAGGAAGCACTGAGATCAATGGATCAATATTTTTGGATACAACTCAGTCCCCCATGATATCAATATCTGCCCATCAACTTTACTATGAATATTATGGTATTACTGAAAATTCTTTACGCTCTAAAGAAGAAATACAGATAGAGATCGATAGTTTACCGCTAACAACAAATATTGGCAATTATGGTGAATATTTTGATTTTTCAAATTGGTTCGATAATGCTATAAACGGCTTACCTGTTAAAAATTGCAGCCATTATAGCTCAGCTCAAATTGATGAATTTTCTTATGATTCATCCGGCACAACCACATGGGAAAGGCACCATAGTTATTTTAACGATCCTGAAAATGGGCATATGACGGTAACATTTTCGTTTATAGATACGGCGACTTCCAGTATTACCATATTGACCGATTACTGATTTTTCTCATTAACTGAAGGAATTATAGACCATCCTAAATCATTCACAATATTATGATTTTTTTTATCATTATATGACAATTGCTGCTTCCGATTTTTATAATGTCATTAATTAATTCTATTGACAATATTAAATATTTTAATAATATTTTTATACAATTCATAAAAAAGACCTTTAATTATGTATAATCAGGTAACACTTACAGGTCATTAAGCTTTCATAAACTTCTGGTTTGTAGGGTTATACAAAAAAGGAGAAAAAATGAAAAAAATATCTGTCTTTATTCTTGTCTTCATTCTTGTATCCTGCTCTAAGGAATTTGAGGGTATTAATTACAAATTTGAGCGCGCCTCTGAAGGATTAAATAAAACAACACAGGTTCAGCGTTTCGGCACACAGCTCAAATCAACATCCGATGATAATACGAATTATATCGGTCCCGAGGAAGCGATCGTCGCATGCTCTCGTATTATCTTTCCTGCACTTGAAGATGCTCAAGCTATCTTTGACAGTCTGAGTGACAATGGTGCATCTCTTCAAGACATCCAAGAGGTCCCTGTCGGTGAGGCAAAATATCAGGATTATCTTTCAAAGGCTATCGTTGCCTATAATGCCTCGGCCAGTGATCCTCTGGTCATTTCTATCGATAACGCACAAATAATGTATCTTGATACGCTGGATATTCTGGATGAAGATCGTTGGTGGGGCATGATGATGCAAGCAGTATATTATGAATTTGTTTTTACAGATTTCAGAATGCGTTGGTATGCACATAACAGCGAGCCTTACCAGGCACAGGATGTTTTATTGAAACGCGATAGTGAAAACAATTGGAAATTTGTCTATAATCACTGTGCGCTGGATACAACGGGCGGCAACCGCAATGAAACCTATACGCTCTTTCTCACGGACACCCGGCGGGAAGATATCTTTTTCTGGGAATTTGGGAATGCCGGTGTAGCACCCACGCGTGACACACTAACACATGTCATGTATGCGTACAGTCGCGATATGGAATACCATCTCAACACAGATGGTGCTACTCAATTTATAAGCTTCGGGAAAACATCCACCGAAGAAGCCGGTGGCGGATTTGGAAGATTGGATAATAGTATCATCGGGTTTTCCATCTCAGTGATCTACAATTTAGATCCCAATTGTGCTTCGGGCACCTATGGACTGATGTATAATTTCGATACCGCCCAGGAAGGAGTTGTGCGTTTTTCCGATCTTCAGCAGGCAACATCCTTACCAAAACAATTGTACCCCATTAAAAGTATCGAGTTCGAAGTCGAGTACGCAATATCGGAATTCATACCGGGTGAATAAGCTCATTCATACAAATACAAGCTACACAGAGATCACGGATACGAATCTCCGCCTCAGGGTTTATTTTTTTTAAATGACTTCATATGAATTCAGCGTGGACAAAATCGCATTCCATAAACATCGAGCAGTATAATAATACGTTGTTCTTTTGTGTTTTACCTTGTATTTTTCTTTATGAAAAAACACATAATATTTTTTATTCTTGCAATAATCTCATCCATTCTTTTCGCTCATGAAAGCGACCTTGTCTACAGATCAACCACCGTTTCAGAGGTCCGCATTACGATCGACCCCTCCGTATTGGCATGGATCTATGATCCAAATAATGTCCAAAGCGATTCTCTGCATCCGGTAACGATTACTTTTCATAATGAAAATCTCGATGTCTCCCTGGATAGTGTTGGATTTCGCTTACGCGGCAATACCTCACGAACCGCCGATAAAAAATCCTTTAAGCTGGACTTCAATGAATTCATCAAAGGGCAGGATATCGCGGGTATCCAAAAATTCAATCTCAAGGGCGAACAGAACGATCCATCCCTCATTAGAAGTAAAATATCCTTCGAGCTGTTTGAAAAGATCGGTTTGGAAGCATCACGTGTTGCTTATACTACGGTCTATATCAATGACGTTTATTATGGTCTTTATGAAAACATAGAGCATATTGATGACTGTTTCCTTGCCTATCATATGAATGATGATAGTGGAAATCTTTGGAAGTGTCTATGGCCCGCAGATCTTAACTATCTTGGACCTAACCCGTCGGATTATCATCCGTGGATAGATGATGAAAAGCCTTATGAGTTGAAAACTAATAAAGATGCCTACGATTATAGCAAGCTCGCGCACTTGATCGATGTCATCAACAACACGCCTTCAGCTCAGATCAAAGATTCTCTGGAATCTGTGATACGTGTCACAGATGTGATCAAATATCTTGCGGTCAATATTATGACGGGCAGCTGGGACGATTATCGTTACCTGAAAAACAATTACTATCTCTATCATAATCCTTCAGAAGGAAGGTTCCATTTTATTCCCTATGATTATGACAATACCTTCGGTATCGACTGGGTGGGTGGCAGCAATTGGGGTGAGCCGAACTGGACGCGAATTAACATGTACAACTATGATGTTATGGATAATAGTGGTCGTCCGCTTTCTGATATTATATTCGACACACCTGAATACCGGAATCTTTTTACTCACTTCATGGATTTCTATACCAATCACGTTTTTCGCGAAGATCAATGGACAAGTTATGGAGACAGTATAAAGACGCTAATACGGCCTTATGTGGTGCAAGACACGTACTATCCGCGTGATCACGGTTTTACCATGACTGATTTTGA
>CAZSGO010000182.1:0-4029 GCA_964606395.1 uncultured bacterium | reverse complement strand
CACTCCGAACTCCCGCACTCCGAACTCCTTTCATCCTTGCTTGGAAATAGCTCTTAATTCCCCTATATTTTCCAGTAAACTTAGCGATACAGGAATGAAAATGAATATATTGTATGGTGTGCAGACTACTGGGAACGGACACATTGGCAGATCTCAGGATATCGTTCAGGAACTTAAAAGACGCGGCCATAACGTAAGAGTTATTTTTTCGGGTGAACAGCAAAAAAATATTCCGGATACCGGGTTTTTTGAGCCCTTTAAAATATTCAAGGGCTTGACATATGTTACCGAGAACGGAAAAATAAATTTTATTAAAACCGCACCACGCCTGGACGCAATTTCTTTTGTCCGGGATATCTATAATTATAGTGCCAAAGATATTGATCTGGTGATCTCGGATTTTGAACCCGTGTCGGTTCAAGTTGCAAAGAAAAACAAGATCCCATCAGTCGTTCTCAGTCACCAGACAGCCTTTTTATATGATATTCCGTATCCTCCGCTTCATGTAATGACAAGGACCATTATCGAGTATTTTGTTCCGGCGGACTTTTTGGTATCTGTCCACTGGCATCATTTTGGATTTCCGATCTTACCTCCGATCTTACCTCCGACGCATATTGATGAACAGCCCCCTGCCATTAAGGAACAAATCGTTGTTTATCTTCCATATGAAAATCAAAAAGAAGTTCTGGACCTTTTAAAGAAATGTCCGAAGGATCATGAATATCATTTATTTACTCGTGTAGACAGAAGACAGCAAAAAGAAAATATTGTTTTGCATCCAAAAAGCAGAAAAGATTTTCTAAATACGATCTCTGTGTCAAAAGGTGCCATACTTCATGCCGGGTTCATGGCTAACAGTGAAGCCTTTGATCTTGGTGTAAAAACCTTGGTAAAACCCATTGCCAGCCAGGCGGAACAGATCGCTAATGCTATGGCAATTGAAACACTGGGGCTAGGAAAACAAATGAATGAACTGGATCCTGTGGAAGTTCGGGAATGGTTAAAATTACCTGCGATCAGACCCATGAAATATCCCAGGATCGCTCCGCGTTTTGTCGACTGGATCGAAATGGGTATTTTTAACAATAAAAGTTTAACGAATTTATGTGAAGAACTGTGGGCGGATATTCCAATTCCACATATTTTCAGGCATTGATGCTTGATGAAGATTTCATTGATATTGTAACGATAAATTGATAATTTTTACTAAAATCGAAAGGTTTCTATGACCGTAAAACGCTTGATCATTCTTGTGCTGACACTCACAGTTATTTTTGCACAAACTCCCCAGGAATTGGTTGACCAGTTGGCTCAATTGCCCGAATTGGAACATGCACAATGGAGCGTATATGCTTGTTATGTTGATGCTGCCAATGGTGAAGAACCCGTGATCAACTATAACGAAGAAATGTCCCTTGCCTGTGCATCAAGTTTAAAGGTGCTTACGATCGGTTTGGCTTTAGATAAACTAGATCCTGATTTTACATTTAAAACCCGACTTTATTACTCGGGGAATATTGATGAAAATGGTCTTTTAGATGGAAATATATATATTGTCGGGGACGGTGATCCAACGCTTGGAGGTGATCAGGTAGGCGGCGTTTACAGCAAGAAAAAATTAATGTCCACTTGGGTTAAGGCCATTAAAAAGCAAGGGATCAAAGCAATCAAAGGGTCGGTTATTGCCGATGAATCGCTATATCCTCCTTATCATGTGCCGGGCACCTGGTCATGGGAAGATGTTGGAAATTATTATGGTGCGGGTATGACCGCCTTATGTTTTTCCGACAACAAATATTATCTGGATTTCAAACCCGGAGAAAAAGAAGGTGATCCGGCAGAAGTGATCGCCCTGCGCCCCAATATCCCCGGAATGAGCTACGTCAATTATATGAAAACCGGACCCAGGTATTCGGGTGATAACGGTTACATTATTTCCGCACCTAATATCTATCATGCCATATTTCACGGAACGGTACCGGCCGGTGAAGAAAAGTTCACGATCAAAGGAGCCATTCCCAATCCTGCCCTTCTAGCAGCGCAAATGCTTAAAGAAGCCCTAAATAATGAAGGTCTTATTGTTGAAAATGAAGCTATGGTTGTTAATGAAAAACAAAATTACAACCATGATAAACTTCTAAAGACAGTTAAATCACCTCCCTTGAACAGAATTGCCGAGATCACCAATAAATTAAGTAATAACACCTATACCGAAATGCTCCTGTTAAAAGTTGCCAAAGAAGAAACTGGAGTTGGAGAAACCAAAGCCGGTATAAAGGTCATTAATAAATTTATGGATAAGCTGCACGTTGAACATTCAGGCTTAGGCTTGGTTGATGCCAGCGGTTTATCTCAGGAAAATATGATAACCACCAAAATATTCTGTGATTACCTTTCAGCTATGACAAAAAGACCGGTTTTTCCTGACTTTTATAAGACCTTCGCAACAGCTGGCGATGACGGTGATTTTGGATATGTTGTTTACTTCGGCAAAGATACGCCAGCCGCCAAAAACGCCAAGGTTAAAACAGGTTATATCGGTGGTGTGCGAAGTCACACAGGGTATGTCAGTACACAATCGGGTAGAATGATCGCATTTTCCCTGATAGCCAATAATTATCATTGTAAAACAAAAGAAGTGACCAAAATTCACGAACAAGTCGTTGTGGCCCTTGCTTCTATGGAATAATATGCCAAACATTAATACAAAAGACCTTGTCTGTATTGTTTGCCCCGTAGGGTGCAAGCTGACCATAGAAAAATCCGGTGATGAATATGCCGTAAAGGGAAATGTTTGTAAACGTGGAAAAGATTATGCCATTGAAGAACTCACACATCCCACACGCATGTTGACCTCAACGGTCAAATTGACCCATTCAAAACATGTTCGTTTACCTGTACACACCTCATCACCCATTCCCAAAGGACTGATATTTAAAGCGATGGAGGTGATCAATACCACTACTGTTACTGCTCCCGTTAACATGGGAGACCCCGTGATCAAAAACATATTAAACACCGGTGTGGACATTTGTTCTTCCAGGACAATTGAATGAAAAAGAATGAAGCTAAAAAGCGGGTTGAAGATTTAAGGGATAAGCTGACAGAGCATAATTATCGTTATTATGTTCTGGATGACCCTTTGATCTCCGATGCCGAATATGACAAGCTTTTTAGGGAATTACAGGAACTTGAAAAAGTTTTTCCCGAATTATCGGATCCCAATTCACCTACAAAGAGAGTAGGCGGAACTGTCCTTGAAGCTTTTACGACATTGGAACACAGTTATCCGATGTTAAGTTTGTCAAATGCTCTGAACGAAGATGAACTCCATGAGTTTTACAAACGTTTACGGAAGTTAACAGGCCTCGATGAGGTTGTCTTGATCGGCGAACCCAAGCTGGATGGTTTGGGCGTTGAATTGATCTATAAAAACGGTGTATTTGAAGCCGGATCCACGCGCGGTGACGGTTATACCGGAGAAGATATAACAGAGAATTTAAAAACGATCCGGCAAATCCCATTGCGCTTGCATGGGGAGAATTTTCCGCCACTTCTGGAAGTTCGCGGAGAAGTGATCATTTCTAAAACCAACTTTATTAAATTGAACGAAGATAGGGAAAAAGCGGACGAAAAACTTTTTGCCAATCCCAGAAATGCCGCTGCCGGATCTTTACGGCAGCTCGATTCACGTATTACCGCAAAAAGACCTCTGGAGATATTTATTTATGCCGCCGGAAAAATTGAGGGGTTTAATTACGACACTCATTCCGAATTTCTTGAAAAGCTAAAAGAATGGGGTTTTCCGGTCAATCCTTTTAATAAGCTCCTGTATACTGAAGACGAGATGATCGGGTATTTTAAAAATATGGAAGCCGATCGTGAATCATTACCTTATGACATTGATGGCATTGTCGTAAAGGTCAATGACATTGACCTCCAAAAAACTCTAGGCATGCGAACACGGACACCTCGCTGGGCGATCGCGGGTAAATTCAAAGCCAGGACAGAGATCACGCAAATTGA
>CAZSGO010000181.1:0-4039 GCA_964606395.1 uncultured bacterium | reverse complement strand
TATTGCCAACCTCAAGATGGCGATTGGCTTTGGAATGCAGAATATACCACATTCGAAAATTCAGACATTCATACCATGACCTTCAACACTATTGACCTTAGCAATTATACTGGCCTTACACTACGTTTTTACTATAACGCTTTCTATTATGGAAGTAGTACCGGTAAGTGGAAGGGAACCGGTGATATTCTTGGTTATTATGTGGAATATGACAATGGTACCACTTGGAACGGTGCTAATTACACAACAATAGTTAGTTCTGATGGTACAACAAATTTATCCGGTACCGATGGTTGGATTGAGGTTGCGATCAATATACCGGAAGGATCAGATTATCTCCGTTTACAATTCTGTGTAAAAAACAGTGAAGCTGAAGAGGTAGCGACCTTTGATTATATCACTCTCGAAGGTACAGAAGTACCCACTCCAATTACGCTGGCTGATTTTAGCGCTGCCGTTACATCAGAGGGTATTGAATTAGCCTGGGAAACGGCAAGCGAAACTGAGAACAACGGTTTTAATATTTATAGAAATGACGAGTTGATTACTTATGTTCAGGGTGCCGGCACGTCAAGCGAACCTCATGATTATTCTTATACCGATAAAAATGTTATTCCGGGAAACACCTATACCTACGTGTTGGCTGATCTTTCATTTGCAAGCGTTGAAAACCGTTTTGAAGATAGGGCAGTCACACTTAGCGTTACAAGCGAAGATCTTCTTGTTCAAAATTATAAGGTCGGATCAGCTTATCCCAATCCTTTTAATCCGTCAGCAACACTGGATTATTCATTAACCGAAACAAACGATGTTAATGTTGATATCTTTAATATGAAGGGTGAAAAGATCACAAGTTTGTTTAACGGTGAGCAAGCGGCGGGAGCATATTCACTGACCTGGAATGCAGAAAATATCAATAGTGGAATTTACATATTACGCGTATCGATCGGTAACCATCTGGAAACTCAAAAGTTACTCTTGGTCAAATAAAAGAACGATACATCTCAATCTATCAGCGCTTTCCTTTACGGAAGGCGCTTTTTGTATACTCTTACTTTTCAAGCATAAGTTTAATGACTTTTGTATCTCTTGTCCCATCTGCCCCACTCGCACTTAACTGTAAAAGATAAAGACCAGACGAATATCTTTCGGCATTCCACGAATAATGGTGCTTTCCGGTTTCTTGAAAATTATTTGACATAAGATTCTCAAGCACTCGTCCGTTGATATCAAAAACTGTGATCGTTATACGAGCATCCGCCGGCAGTTCGTAATCAATTGCGAGTTTTGGATTAAAGGGATTAGGAAAGGCTTTTTCATTCAGGATATGGTTATTCTCCGATTTGTTGTCCCTAAATAGTACCGATGTACTTTTCAATGGCGATATTTGCCCGGAAAAAGATACATCTGAAAGACGGTATTCATAATGTTGCCCAAATTCAACACTTGTGTCTGCAAATTCATATTCTGCAATATCGGTTGAATTACCCTGTCCGATCAAATTAATATCATCAAGATAGTTTACCAATGTCTCCCAAGGCTGATCATAACTGGTTCGTCGTTCAATAATAAATCCCAGATTTTCCACTTCTGAATCGCTTATCCACCGTAGCAAAACTTTTTCATTATCGGAAATAGCGTAAAATTCTCTTAAAATGATTGGCAATGGGACCTCAGATGTTAAAACCACATTTGCCGTATCTGCAAGCAAGGCAGCAACCCCCCGTATAACCATGCTCATAAACTTTACCTGGGGATTTTCATCATCAAAGTTATCGTCACCACTGCCCGGCCGATAATAATCCGACCATTTATGATAATATATATCTGAGCTCCAGTCGGACTCGGCATATTCCAAAGAGGCAATACCGGCACGAGAAAATGAAATATTATCACTGTATTCCATTGTGCCCTTCCCGACAACCGTTAGATAGTTCTTGGGATCCTCATCATCATAACCATACTCCTGCAGATATGTAATGGCATCTTGATACAACGTGTTTGTTGTTGATGGCAATGGGTAGGAGTTGACACTTTCATCGACCGTATTGTTCCATGAGTTTCCACCATGATACAACCATAAGGTATTTATTTCGGTAGGATAACCAAACATATCCAGATTAATATTTCCTTTAATGTTTTGCCACAACAGGGTATTCCCGACCGCCAACAAGGGATCGGTGGTAAAGTGATCATTAAGCCAAGCTCTCGAACCAGAAGGACCGCTATAGGAGTCACTGCCAAAGCTGCTTCCTTGCTCCCAGGAGTGCGAAGCATATCTGGGTTCTTCTGCATCCCACGCACAAAAATAGATCGTTGCATCAGATCCACGGGTGTTAATGATCCGGGCCAATTCAAGCAACCCAACCAATCCACTTCCATTGTCATTCGCGCCGGGCGCAGTACCCGAATAATCCATATCATATGAATCATAATGGGCACCTACGATCCAAATATCAGAGCCTTGGCCCGGCTTCTTGCCAATAACATTATATCCTTTTCCGCCCGTTCCATCTGCCCAGTCAAATTCATGAACATAGACATTTCCCGCACCAAAATACTCCTTGAAAGTATTGTCAATATAAGCCATAGCCGAATCATGGCCGCTTGTTCCCTCTTCTCTGGTTTTACCATTATGGAATTTTAAATAGTCCCATGACGGATCGGCACTACGGTAATAATAATCCCGACAACTTGATTCAGTGATTTGGGTAATAAAACTATGAAGGTCAGGTGAGGCAAATAATATTAATGAATATGTAATAAGAATAAACAAATAGAAGAATTTTCTATTTCTCATACTTTCTCTCTCTTATGTATGTAGTTCAGTTTTCAATAAGTCTTTTGGCGAATTACAAATCCGACCGTTACAGGGCTTTGGATTTGAAAACAGTGATGCGCTACACGTCTCGTATTACAACATCTTCATCGCCAATATTCAGTATCCCGGAGTAGTTTTCTACAGTACTTTTATAACCCACAATAGAATTTTTTAAATTTGAATTCTTAATTTTGGTATTACTATTTATGATACTTTCTTTTATTTCAGCTTGTTCAATAGATACATTTTCACCAACAGCAAGGTTGGGACCTATCACAGAATTGGAGATCACACTACCGGCGCCGATATATACCGGGCCTATTATCTCACAATCTATACATTTTCCAAGTATTTCTGATCTTTTTGAAAGCAAATGCCGATTAGTCGACAAAAGAGTTTCAACCGTCCCGCAATCATACCACGCCTCTATCGGAAGAGCCTTAAAAGTTTCACCGTTATTCATCATATGCACCAGCGCATCGGTAAGCTGATATTCATCACGGGTTTTTATATTGTTCTTTATTAATGTTTCAATGGCATGCTTTAATTTTTTCTGACTTTGGATATAATAAGCGCCTGCTATCGCGAGATTACTTTGGGGCTCTTCCGGTTTTTCGACCATTCGGGTGATAATGCCTTCATCGTTTGTTTCTACGATCCCGAAACGGGAAGGGTCCTCTACTTCCACAACCGCAATAATATTATTCTTCGGATCGCTTAAAAGGGACATATCAAGATCAATAATGGTATCTCCCAATATGATCAAAACCGGCTCATCAATATCCTCTAATCCATAGAGAATAGCATGACCCAAACCTTTCATTTCTTCTTGGACAGGAAATTTAAAATGACCCGGGTATTTCTCATTAAAATAATCAATGATGGCTTCTTTTTTATATCCCACAATGACGGATATTTCATCAAAGCCCGCTTCGAACAAGGAAATTGATATATGTTCAAGAATTGGTTTCCCCGCAAGGGGCACCATTACCTTGGGTCGGTTAAGCGTATGTGGTTGTAAACGTATTCCAATGCCTGCAGCCGGTATAATGGCTTTCATTCAATTCCTTTGACGGTATAACCAAGTTGTTTAATCGTATCTTTAATTTTTTCGGCTTCCACCTTTCCGGTCACCCGGGCAGATTTTGCTTCTAAATTTACGACAACTTCGGTCACTCCGTCAAGAGAAGAAAGTCCTTTTTTTACATTCATTACGCA
>CAZSGO010000180.1:0-4097 GCA_964606395.1 uncultured bacterium | reverse complement strand
AAGAGTAAAGATTTACTCTGGAAACTTGACATATCAAAAAGCAATATTCTCGGTATTGGCGTTGGAATAGTTGGTAAGGTAGATCCAAAAATGGGTATAAGTTTTGAAGCATACGATATATGGAAAAAAGAAGTAAATATTAAAAGTATCATTGAAAAACCGCTTAAAATACCTGTAGTAGTTGATAACAATGTCAGAGCATTGGCACTTGCAGAAACTTTTTGCTCTGAATCACAAAAATTAAATGATTTCATTTTTGTGAAACACGGGCCCGGAATAGGTGCTGCGATCGTTATTGCCGATGTCATTCTGGAAAAACGCGGCTCAACTTTCCGCATGCCCGTCCTCGCCGTAGCGGTTGGCTTGTATCTACCGATCTCACTATCCGTACCGGTATTTATTGGCGGACTTATTTCATATTTCACCAAAGAACGGACAAAGAACGACAGCAAAAAAGGATTGCTCTTTGCTTCCGGACTTATTACCGGTGAGGCCTTAATGGGCATTCTGGTCGCTATCCCGATCTTTGCCACGGCAAATAAAGACTGGTGGCCACATGTCGGCGGTTTCAAATGGCTGGGCATTGTGCTGTTCGCTCTTGTTGCCCTATGGTTGTATTTAACTGCAAAAAAGAATGAAAATAAGATATAATTGAAATGTAAGATGCAGAATAATCACTCAGCAATTATTCTGCGATAGATACATGTGATAATTGTAGGGACAGGCCTTGGCCTGTCTTTACATTCGCATTGGGAAAATATCGTCGCAAAACATGCTGTTTTTTGCGACAAATAAAAAAGATGATACAATATCTTACTTTAATCTTTTATCTTGTATTTATGCCATAATATCGTATTTTATGCTTGCAAAAAGGAGTGACTATGCTGACAAGTATGACCGGCTTTGGAAAAGCGGAAGGTAACATTCAAAATATGGAGATCGGCATCGAGTTAAAATCGGTAAACAGCCGCTATCTTGAGATATTTGTTGCCACTCCGAAATTCCTGAATTTTCTTGAAGAACCTCTTCGAAAATATATCCGCCGGCACATCACGCGCGGTAATGTACATTGTTACCTCAATGTAAACTCGGCAAATAACACGCTCGCTTCTTATTCCGTCAATACACCTTTATTGAAAAATTTCATGTCTACTGTTTCAAAGATCGCCGCTGAAACCGGGATCGAACCTCAGGTGAACATGCAGGATCTTCTTGCCCAGCCTGAATTATTGACTCTTGAAGAAAGCAGCATTGAACATGAGATCCTTGAAGCTGAAATGATCAAGATACTTGACTCTGCCGTCATGGAACTTCTTGATATGGAAAATAAAGAAGGTGAATATATTCGTGCGATCTTTTTGGACCGCATGACATCAATGGAAAAACAACTCACAACTATCATTGAACTTCAAAAAGAAAATATACCACGTCATATCGAAACGCTACGTTCCAGAATATCTACTCTTTTAAAAGAAGATCCCAGTGAATTACAACTTCATCAGGAGATCGTGCAATTGGCCGACAAACTGGATATCAGTGAAGAGATCGATCGTTTTAAGTCTCACATGGCTCAATTCATCACCTATCTTAATTCCGATGAAGCGGTTGGAAAACGACTGAATTTTTTACTGCAAGAAATGAATCGTGAAATAACGACCATGGGCAACAAAGCATCAAATTCAGAGATATCGCAACATGTTGTCGAGATCAAAAATGAACTTGAAACCGTACGTGAACAGGTGCAAAATATCCAATGACACAAGGTATTCTTATCATATTCGTCTCATTTAGCGGAGGTGGAAAATCCACCATTATACGTGCTTTAAAAGAAAAACATCCCGAATGGCTTTTTTCAGTTTCCTGCACAACCCGCCCACCGCGAAAAGATGAAATAGAAGGAAAACATTACTTCTTTATTGATAGAAACGCATTTGAGAAAAATATTGAAGAAAACGCATATATTGAATATGAACACGTACACAACGACCTATACGGAACACCGCGAAAACCCCTTGAAAAAGCGCTAAACGAGGGTAAAGTTTATATTCTTGATATTGATGTAAAAGGCGCATTACGCGTACTTAAAGAATACCCGGAACAAAGCATCTCATTTTTTATTGATGTTCCCGACATGAAAGTTCTGGAGAAAAGATTACGAGACCGCGGTACGGAAACAAATGAACATATTCAAAAACGTTTGTCCCGTATACCCGAAGAACGTAAAGAAAAAGAAAAGTTTGACCATATCATAATAAATGATAAATTAAATGATGCGGTCGATAACATAGAGACCCTTATTATGAATAAACTGGAGGCAATCCAATGAAGAAAGATTTCCGTTTCAAGGGCGATCGCCCGGACGACATCTTTGAAGCGATCACCGTCATGGCTAAACGTGCACGGCAGATCAATCAAAAACGTAGTGAAGACTACCCCATTCAAAATATGATCGATCCCGAGACCGATGAAATATTTGAAAATGATACAGATTTTGATTCTTTTGAAAAACCCGCTTCTCTTGCCATGATAGACTATGAGCAAAATGAGATCAAATTCGAATACGAAAAACAAGAAGAGATCGAAGAAGAAAAAGAGCAAGAAAAAGAAACCGAAACAGAAGAATAAATTATGTCTGTTCTCAAGGGTAAATCAATTGTTCTGGGACTAACGGGCGGGATCGCGATCTATAAAAGCGCAACCCTGCTTCGCAGATTGACCCGGGATCTTGAATGTGACGTGACCGTCGTAATGACAAGTTCGGCACAGGAATTTATGACACCCTTGATCTTTGAAACTTTTTCGGGAAAAGAAGTGATCACCGGCATGTTCACCTCTAAGAGTGATATTGTCGGTACACGTCATATTGATATCATTCAACGTGCGGATCTTGTAGCCGTTATTCCGGCAACTGCAAATATCCTGGGGAAAATAACGGCGGGAATAGCCGACGATGCGCTCAGCACCATGTTGCTGGTTGCTGACCCTCGTAAAACCGTTATCGCACCGGCTATGAACAAGCACATGTACTTAAATTCGGTTGTTCAAAACAATTTGCAGCAATTACGCGAATTGGGATATCACCTTATTGAACCCGAAACCGGCGAACTGGCAACAGCTGAAGAAGGCTGGGGTGTGGGTCGACTACCCGACGAAAAGACCTTGCTGATTTACCTCGAAAAAGCACTTTCATCTCAAAAAAAAAGTCCACTCGCAAATAAGCGTATCCTGATCACCGGCGGCCCTACGCGGGAAGCCATTGATGACATCCGTTTCATTTCAAATCCTTCCACCGGAAAAATGGGCATTGCCCTGGCAGAAGCAGCCGCACAGTCCGGTGCAATTGTAAATTATATTACCGGCCCCACTGCCCTCCCCGACCCCCAAGGATGCAAAACCCAACATGTTATTTCGGCAAATGAAATGAAAAAAGCCGTTCTGGATCTTTATAAAGATCAGGATATTGTGGTCATGGCTGCGGCCGTTGAAGATATCCGTCCAACAATAGCTGTTAAGGGAAAATTAAAAAAAGCGATGATCCCCGATTCTATTGACTTAGAGGCAACTGACGATATTTTGCTTGAACTGGGAAAAGTTAAAAAAAGTCAGATCCTGGTCGGATTCAGTGTGGAAGTTGAGAATGAATTAACGAACTCCATGATCAAAATGGAAAAGAAAAATTTAGACTGGATCGTCGTCAATAATCCCAAGCTTAACGGCTCGGCATTTGCCGGGGATACCAATCAGGTCACCATCATCGATAAAGAACATAAAAAAACGACGCTACCGCTTCAATCAAAAGCGGATATTGCTAAAGCCATTTGGCAAACCATTACTAATACAAGAGACTAAGATGCAGGAAAAGCTTCCTTTTCTTGAATACATGCGAGATGTGTATGGTCGTGAAATATTTTCATCACCAGAAGAACACCCCTTAAAAGCATATTTCGAAGAGATCCACACCTGCCAGAAATGTGAACTCGGTAAAACGAGGAATTATTTCGTTTTTGGATCGGGTAATCCCGATGCTGATATCATGTTCGTGGGTGAAGCGCCCGGCGAGCAAGAAGATAAGAGTGGTGTTCCCTTTGTCGGACGTG
>CAZSGO010000179.1:0-4164 GCA_964606395.1 uncultured bacterium | reverse complement strand
TCTGATCTTTCATGGATCAAAGTGGTTCGTCATCCGAAAGAAGTTCTTCAAAAAGGACAGGAAATTGACGTTGTGATCCTTGAGATCAACAATGAAAACCGTAAGATCTCTTTGGGTTATAAACAACTTGAAGAAAATCCATGGGAAGTCCTGGAAAATAAATACAAATCAAATAAGATGGTCAAGGCTACAGTCTTGAAGGTTCTTGATAAAGGGATCATTATGACCATCGAAGGTGAAGAAGTTGAAGCTATCGTTCCTTTGAATACTATGTCTAAAAAAGACAAACGCGATTATACACGCGGTATTAAAGTCGGCGATGTGTTGGAACTTCGTGTAATTGAAGTTCGCCAGGAAGATCGTAAGATCGTGCTTGCCAGTGAAGATCTCGGATTGTCGGAAGATGATAAAGACATCGCACGTGTTATGGCTAAACAAGAAGATGTAACACAGAAGCTTGAGATCCCCGATGATTTTCTTTCCAAACTGAAAAATAAAGAAGCCAAAGATGAAGAAACTGTAGAAAAAGCTCCTAAGGCTGAGAAAAAAGCTGATGTAGAAGAAGCTCCTGCAGAAGAAGCGGCTCCGAAGAAAAAAAGCACAAAAAAAGCGGAAGAAAAAGCTGAAGAAACAGCTGAAGAAACAGAAGAAACTCCCGCTGAAGAAGAAAGCGTAGAAGACAGTAAGTAAATACTGACTTCTTAATGATAAAGTAGAGCCATGTATTATTTGATACATGGCTCTTTTGATTTTATAGGTATTTAGGTCATAATCCCGACAAATTATAGTACAATCCCATAAAATAATTGACAAATCACAATCTATTATGATGAAATTGCTTGATATTTTATTTTAAATTGTGAATTCGAAATATTATCCTTAAATTTATTTAATTTAGGGTAATTATTATGAAAAAATTTATTCCAAAAATCGTTGTCACTGTCTCTGCTATCATTCTTTGGTTTCTGATCGTTTCCAGTCAGACATATGTCGGAGTGATCGACCTGCCGTTAACGGTATATGAGCCGAGAGCGGACATGACCTTAGGCCAGGTTCTACCGCATACGATTAAGATCCGAGTTGAGGGGCCGGGACGCTCATTGTATTTCCAGCGATGGTCAAAAAAATCTTCTTTGATCCTTGATGTCGGAAACATAAGCGATGTAGAAAAGATCTCATTAAAAGAATATTTTCAGCAACGGCCAAACCAAGTCATGCTGCAATCTGAAATGACATTTTTAGAAGTGGTATATCCCGACAGTATAGATGTTTTTATCGATAAAAAAGTAGATAAGACCGTACCCGTAAAGATACAATCAAAGATTGCCGTGCGTCCGGGATATATTCTGGTCGATGCTCCCAAATTATCAAAGGTAACCCTTTCGGGACCTCAGACATTATTGCATCATTACGATCAGTTGCAAACTGCGGTGATAAATGAGGATAATGCAGATATTACATTCATATCTACGATCCCTATTGTAAATCCTAATCCTGAATTGATCAGTATATCACCTGAAGAAATTGACGTTGAATTTAATATTGAAATGATCGGGGAACGGACGATCGCGAATATTCCAATTCAAGTTAAAAATCAACCATCGGACCTTGAAATACAGTTTATTCCCAATACCGTCAGTCTGAGAGTTACCGGAGGGAATAATCAAATTCAGAACCTGACACGTCGGGATTTCTATGTGTATTTTGATTATTTGTCTCAGTGGTTCCCGAATAAAAATTACTATCCTGTAAAGATAACATCACCGGATGAAGTATTGGACGTTATCAGGATCAATCCACAGCAGGTAGAGGTTGTTGTAATAAGAAAGAATACGAACGAATGAGTGAAAAAGAAATAAATCCACGGATATTGGGAATAGAATCTTCTTGTGACGAGACAAGCGCCGCAATTTTAAAAGGTTTTGATGTTGAATCGCATATCGTGTATTCGCAAATGATCCATAAAAAATATGGGGGAGTTGTCCCCGAGCTTGCCAGTCGTGCACATGAGCATGCAATTTCTCAGGTTGTGCATTCCGCCTTTGAAAGTGCCCAGCTAAACCCCGGCGATATCGACGCTATTGCAGTTACCTATGGACCGGGCTTAATGGGTGCCTTATTGGTAGGTTTAAATTATGCCAAGGGTTTTGCTTTAGCGCAAAATATACCTTTTATAGCAGTTAATCATGTTGAAGCACATTTATATGCTCCTATGCTGGAATTTAAGACATTGGAGCCCCCATTTCTTTGTCTGCTGGTTTCGGGCGGACATACCATGCTGGTAGATGTGAAGGGTGTAAAAGATTTTAAGATCTTGGGTACGACCCGGGATGATGCAGCCGGAGAATCATTTGATAAAACGGCTCGATTATTGAAGATCGGTTATCCCGGTGGTCCGGTTATTGATTCACTTTCGAATAGCGGTGACCCTAAAGCTGTTGCGTTTCCCAGATCACTGCTGGAACCCGATAGTCTGGATTTTAGTTTTAGCGGCATGAAAACAGCCGTATTGAATTATGTAAAAAAACATGATGAGCCCAACGATCAGGATAAAGCGAATATCGCGGCCAGTTTTCAGGAAGCGGTTGTAGATGTATTGAAAGAAAAAGTACGGCGGGCTATAGTTGCAACCGGTCATCGGCAAGTTGTTATTGCAGGCGGTGTTGCCGCAAACCGACGATTACGTTCTGAATTGAAAAAAATGGCGGATCATATGGGAGTTGATCTCTTTTACCCGCCATTGGAATATTGTACGGATAATGCAGCAATGATTGCTGCAACCGGTGTGATGTATTATCGAAAAGGATGGTTTGCCGATCTGGAGATCGGGGCTGTTCCAAATTTAAAATTATAAAGGAGTGAATACATGATCATTGTATTCAAACCGAATGCGACAAAACAGCAGAAGTCTCATGTTGAAGACTACCTGACCACACATGGTTTTGAGTATCATCCCAGCCAGGGGCAGGAGCAAGCCATTTATGGTATCATTGGTGATACTGCAAAACTAACGCCTGAGTTCTTTAAGGTTTTTGATGGAGTTTCTGATGCTTTTCGAGTTCAGGAATCATATAAGAGATGTTCAAGAGCATTTCATCCTCTGAATTCAAAGGTAAAGATCGGCAAGACGGTTATTGGGGGAGACCAGATAACGGTTATGGCCGGACCTTGTTCAGTTGAAAGCAAAAAAATGTTGGATGATATTTCAAAAAAAATCGTACAGCACGGCGCCAACATGATCCGTGGAGGTGCGTTCAAACCCCGTTCTTCACCTTATGATTTTCAAGGATTAGGTGAAGAAGGGTTGATCTATTTACGGGAAATCGGTGATAAATATAACACACCCGTTGTTTCCGAGATCATGGCGATCTCTGATATACCTCTATTTGAAAAATATATCGATGTGATCCAGATAGGTGCTCGAAATATGCAGAATTTTGCATTGCTGAAAGAATTGGCCAATGTGGATAAACCCATTCTTTTAAAACGCGGTATTTCAGCTACAATAGATGAATGGTTAAATTCGGCGGAGTATCTTGCAAGCAAGGGCAATCAGAAGATCATTTTATGTGAGCGCGGTATCCGGACCTTTGAGAAATCAACCCGTTTTACACTGGATCTTTCTTCCGTACCTGTGATCAAGAAAAAATCTCATCTACCTATTATCGTCGATCCGAGTCACCCGATGGGACAGCGGGAATTGGTCATTCCCATGGCTCGCGCCGCCATTGCGGCCGGTGCTGACGGGATCATGGTAGAAGTACACAATAATCCCGATGAAGCATTGTCCGACGGTGCGCAATCATTGTATCCTAAGCAATTCAAAGAATTGATGAAGGAAATTGAGATCATTGCCGGAGCTTTGGGGAAAACCGTAGCAAAAAATTGATAGAGAGAAAATATTTTCGATATCGGTTATTTTAATTTGAAAAATGTAAGGTAAATATTCTGTTCGAACATACGGCGGTAATGGTATAAGAAAACAATACCAATGAGTGTGCGGACGATATTAAAATTTCAATAAAGGAGCGAGAACATGATTATTGTATTCAAACCGAATGCAAGTAATGAGCAAATGAAACATGTCAATGATTATCTCATTGAACATGGTTTTAAAATTCATCCGATCCAGGGAGAAGAACATACCGTTTATGGTATTATTGG
>CAZSGO010000178.1:0-4175 GCA_964606395.1 uncultured bacterium | reverse complement strand
TTCAGGGTCTAGTGTCCATCGGACATGCGGGTTCAAATCCCGCCCCGGGTACATATAATTAAAGGTAAGTTTTATACTTACCTTCTTTATTTTATGTCTGATTATTTAACGCGAAACGTTGCAATAATAGGGAAATGGTCAGAAGCCATAACTTCCGGAATCACCTCAAAGTCTTTAAAGCGGATGCCGCGATCTTCAGTATAAAAAATATGGTCGATCGTCCATATGGGTTCTTCCGTGGAGTATGTAAGTATATCTGAGGGACAGCGTGTCAGTACGCTTTCAATAGTATTTAGAGACTCCGTGCCGGGCTGACAATTAAAATCACCGGTAAAAATAATTTTATACTGATCGTTTTTAATAATATTTTTTATTGCCTCAACTTGGATCGGTCTGTCGGAATCCTGGCGGTGATGATCTAAATGTGTGTTATAAAAATGAACCGTATCACCATTTTCTACAACACAAGCGATCATCATCATTAACCGCGCTTCATAATTTTCACGAGACGGCAAGCGATACATCTTTTGATCTATGATAGGATATTTTGAAAGCATGGCATTCCCGAATTGGCCACCCTGATAATCAAAAGTTGGCATAAACACCCCATACATTCCTGTCTTTTCACCAAGAATTTTTATAGCATCAATTTTACCGCTACGTTCGGTAAATTGGTCCACTTCCTGGAGTCCTACGACATCGGGGTCCTGATCGCTGATTACTTTCGCGATCCTGTTTACATCAACTTTTTTATCCATACCTCTCAAGCCATGAATATTATATGACATCACCGTAATTGAATTACATCCTGTTAAAACAAAAACAATAAGTAGAATGAATAAGATCTTTTTCATGTTTGATTCCTTTTTTCTATTTGATAAGTTAACAATCGGTCAAATTGAAAGCAAATAACAATTAATTATTAAATAGGTAGTATTTTCTTTATTATAATCTATAATCAATATTGTATATTAGCTAAAGACGCGAAGATATCAAACGCTATAATTAACGTCATACGAAATTGTGAGGAATTAAACTTGTACCTGTATCGATAGTACAAGACAATACAAAGAGAATAGTATGAATAAATCACTTCAAGAAATAAGCGAAGCTTATGAAAGTCTAAAAGAAAGTGAAAACCGTTATAAGCGCCTTGTTGAGGGAGCTCCGGATATATCTTATATATATGGGACAAAAACCGGCGCTAAATTCTGGTCTTCTCAGGTAGAAACTATTTTGGGCATTTCGCCCGCAGAACTAGTTAAAGACCCTTTTGCATGGTTTAATGCAATTCATCCTGATGATCTAACACGTGTAAATGCCCTTTTTAGGACTTTGAATAAAAATAAAAATTTCAGTATTGAATACCGCATAAAAGACAGGCAGGGAAAATGGCATTGGCTGAATGATCGTACTATCTCGATAAAAAAGATCAGAGGCGAATATTTGATCGAGGGATTGGCCCAAGATATTACCGAAAAAAAATTAATGGAAGAAAAGCTGAGAGCCAGTGAAGAAATTTTTAGAAAAGCATTTATAACAAGTCCTGATTCTATCAACATTAACCGATTGGAAGATGGCCTTTACGTTACGATCAATAAGGGCTTTACAAAAATACTGGGGTATGAAGAAAAAGATGTCATTGGGAAAACATCTCTTGAATTGAACATCTGGCAAAACGAAGAAGATAGAAATAAATTAGTTAAGGAATTGAAGAAAAACGGACGAATCGAAAATTTTGAATCAAGTTTTGTTAATAAACATGGCAATGTTGTATATGGACTAATGTCGGCCGTAAAAATTGATCTTGAGGGAACACCCCATATTTTAAGTATCACCAGGGATATTACAGAAAGAAAAAAATTAACCCATAAGATATTAAAAAATCAATTTTACCTCGAAAAAGCCCAGGAACTTGGTATGATCGGGACATGGGAAATAGACCTAAGCGACAATAGTTTAATTTGGACTGATGAATGCTATCATATTTTTGATGTTCCCCTAAACTCTCCGATGAACCTCGCAAAATTGATCACACTTTCTCATCCTGAAGATAAAGATCATATTTTGCAACATTGGAACAACGCTCTTCAGGGTGCCCAATATGACATAGAACATCGTATTATTGCCCATAATACGGTAAAATGGGTTCGTGAAAAAGCTGATGTTGTTTTTGACAAAGACGGAAAAGCTAAAAGCGCAATTGGTTTTGTTCAGGATATTACCGCCCGAAAACTCCAGGAATCAGAGGTAAAAGAAAAACAAAACTTGTTAAATAAGGTCGAATCCATTTCAAAGATCGGCGGATGGGAAATTGATCTCACAAAAGACATGGCATACTGGACAAAGGGAATATATGATATCGTGGAGATGGATTATAATGATCCTGTTCCGGGATTAAGCGAACATGTTGAATATTATTTACCCGAATATAGAAAAATGATCAAACAAAAATTTGATGAGTTGATAAGCACCGGAAAAGCTATTCAATTTGAAGCTCAATTATTAACGCATAAAAACAATATCAAATGGTGCAAGATCATTGGCGAAGCCACAAATACGAAAGGTAAAATAACAAAACTTAACGGCACGTTTCAGGACATTAGTGAAAGAAAAGATTTTGAAAAAGCCTTACGTGACAGTGAAGAAAAATATCGCTTGATCGTTGAGCGGGCAAATGACGGTATTGAGATATCACAAAACGATAAGATCATTTACTCCAATAAACGTTTTGCTGAAATTTTAGGATACTCATTAGAAGAAATGAAAGGTCTCTCATTTAATGAGATTTTTTCCGATGAATCCAAAGAAGATTTGATCAACCGGCAAATATTAAGAAATAAAAGCGATGAACGCCAAAATCAATACGAAGCTACATTCATTCGTAAAGACGGAAAATTGATCAATGTTAGTGTAAATTATCAGATCATTGATTTTAACAATAAACCGGCAACATTTGCAATTATCCGTGATATCACCGAGTCAAAAAAAATGGAAAAGGAATTGCGTAAACTTTCAACAGCGGTTGAACAAAGCCCTTCCGTTATTGCCATTACCGACATTTCGGGAAAGCTTGAATATGTCAATCCCAAATTCATTGAGCTTACCGGTTATCAAATGCAAGAAATTATGGGAAAGACACCCAGGATACTTAAATCCGGCGTCTTGCCCGACAATGTATACAATGAATTATGGAGTACAATTCTCTCGGGAAATACTTGGCGTGGAGAATTCCACAATAAAAAGAAAAGCGGAGAAATGTATTGGGAAAATGCAGCCATCACTCCCGTTCTGGACTCCGATGGCAAAACCATACATTTCCTTAAGGTGGCTGAAGATATTACCGAATGGAAAGAAATTGAAGATGCCCTTAGATTAAGCGAAGAAAAATACCGGCTGATCGTCGAAAATGCAAATGACGGGATCATCATTTCTCAAAAAGATCAATTTATTTATTCAAATAATCGTTTTGCCCAAATGCTAGGCTATAACGTAGAGGAATTAAACAATATCTCTTTTAAAGAGATCTATACGAAAGAGGCAACAAAATCACTTTATGATCGACATAATAAAAGAGAAAAAGGTGAATTTGTACCCAATCATTACGAAACGACTTTCAAGAAGAAAGACGGTAATATCATCATTGTTGATGTTAATTATCAAATCATTGAATTTCAAGAAGAAGAAGCGACCTTTGCGATCATTCGTGATATTACTGATCAAAAGCATGCCAATGAAGCATTGAAAGAGGCACTAAAAAAAGCCAAAGAGTCCGATCATCTTAAATCTGCCTTTCTAGCAAATATGAGCCATGAAATTCGTACTCCCATGAATGGAATTATGGGATTTGCACGACTTTTAAGGAACAAGGATATTTCAGGTGAAAAGCAAGAACAGTATTTGGATGTTATAGAAAAAAGCAGTGAACGAATGTTGAATATCATTAACGATCTCATTGATATATCAAAGATCGAATCAGGCCAAATGGAGCTTCATTCGCAAAAATTCAGCATAAATGAAATGATCACTTTTATTCAAAACTTTTTTGATCCCGAGTGCAATTCTAAAGGTATTGAACTTATAGCTTCATCATCCTTGCCCCCCGAAGAAGCGATCATTGTTTCCGATAAAAATAAATTGGAAGCGATCATGATAAATCTCTTGAAAAATGCAAT
>CAZSGO010000177.1:0-4193 GCA_964606395.1 uncultured bacterium | reverse complement strand
TCGCAAAGCAATATTGTCGTTAAGATCGATTTGAATACTAAAGTTGATTTTAATATGGCAGTTGAAGCATTTGCCGGCCAGGAAGTTGTTGTCACTGCCGAACGTCCCGTTGTTAGAACGGATATTTCCGGAAGTCAAACAAATATTTCCAATGATGAAATATCTGAAATGCCCGTACAGAGTATTTCAGAAGCGGTTTCATTGCAGGCCGGTGTTGAGGGATTGTCTATCCGTGGTGGTGGCTCAAATGAAATGTTGTACTTAGTTGACGGTATGTCGACCAATGATCAACGTTCAAACACACCGTATACCAGTATCCCGATGTCCGCCGTTCAGGAAGTTCAGATCCAGGTGGGTGGATTTAGTGCCGAATATGACAATGCACGTTCCGGTGTTGTATCTGTTGTAACCAAAAAAGGTGATAAAAAAGATTATTCTGCTACAGTTGATATTCAATATGTGCCTGTTCAAGCTAAACAATTTGGAACACCTCTGGGAGATCCAAACGGTTATTGGCATCGCGGTTATCTTGATGACGAGGTATGCTGGACCGGTACCGACAACGGAGCATGGGATCTTTATACAAAGGCTCAATATCGTGGCTTTGAAGGCGGATATAATGCTTTATCCGAAGAATTGATGGGTGATACCGATCCCACCAATGATCTGACGCCGACACAATTGAAAAAAATATACGAATATGAACATCGTCGCCAACTAGTCCATGATATCCCGGATTATATTGTCGATATGGGTGTTGGTGGACCGGTACCCTTTGGGGAAAAACTGGGTAACATGAGATTCTTTGCATCTTATCGTACAAACCAAACAGCCTATATTATGCCATTATCCCGTGATTCATATAATGACGATGCCTTTAGAATGAACATAACAGCAGATCTTGCGCCAAAGACTACCTTGACCTTAACAGGTAACTATGGCTTGACACAAGCTGTAAGTTCAACCGGAAATAACAGCCCTTCAATGGGAAGCTATTATACATCGACATGGAGTGTTGCCAATCTGGCAACTACATCTTATGCCGTATTTCAGGACGGTTATAATAACCCTATCGACGTGATGAGAAAAGGGATTGGACTTGAATTGAACCATCAATTCAATGAAAAGTCATTTGCAAAATTATTGGTCAATTCTACTCGTACCGATTACAGTATTACGCCGATGGACTCCCTGGATCTTACCGATACTTTAAAAATGTTCGAAGACATTTTTGGGGCTAATGATTATAATATCATTAATAATTACCCCAGTGGTTACCATCCTACCTACAGCCCAAGTCTTATTGATGGACTTAGAACCGATTGGGCGGGATTTGCACGTGACCAGAGTTATAACATTGTAACAACGATCAAAGGTGATTATCAAAATCAGATATCACGCAATAATGAGATCAAAACCGGATTTAACTTTGTTCATACTAAGAATGTAGTTGATTCTTGGTTAGTAGCCCCCATGACAACATGGGAAGAATATTATAATTGGGATCAATCACCTATTCGTTTGGGTGCATACATCCTGGATAAACTTGAATTCGAAGGATTAGTTGTTAACGCCGGTCTGCGTTATGATATGTACGACCTCAGTGGGCAATGGTATGATCTTACCGAATATGATACGCTGTTAAATGCGGTTTACGGTTTTGCGCTTGATTCATTGGCAAATTATACCAATACAAAAGCACAACACAGCTTAAATCCGCGTATCGGTATTTCACATCCTATATCTGTGAATTCAAAACTTTACTTTAACTATGGGCATTTTTCATCCATGCCGACGGCAACCTATTTATATATTGTTGACCGTTACGGAGATGGTGGAAATATCCAGCGTCTTGGTAATCCCGAACTGCCTTTCTCAAAAACAATTATGTATGAGTTAGGGTACGAACACAGTTTCTTTGATAAATACCTTGCTAAAGTCGCCGCTTTCTATAATGATACGAAAAATCAGGAAGCATGGACTAAATACATTAGTCTAGGAAGTGGAAAAGGCGTAACAAGCTATAATTTAGCCGAATCGCGTGCTTATCGTGATGTTAGCGGTGTTGAATTTACCTTAAAGAAAATGGGAACATGGTTTTCCGGATTTTTGAACTATACTTATCAGCTATATAGCTCGGGATCATTTGGAAGTCCTTACCAAAAAGAAGAATACTTAACAAATCCTGCCTTAAGAGAAAGTGATCTTAAGGATAATCCTGTTGAGTATTATCCATATCCTGCTCCTTATGCAAGAGCGAACTTGGTTCTTAAAACTCCCAAAGATTTCTCTTTGGCAGGCTTAAGTCCAAACATTACGGGCGGTTGGTCATTAAGTTTATTGGCCTCATGGTCTGATGGTGGTTATTCAAGCAGAACCGCTTATTCAAGAGTTACACTTCCATCCGACAATACGATCACTTTTCCTTTCGAATGGAAAGATTCATGGTATTGTGACCTGAGAGCAGCTAAAACGCTTTCGATCAATAATGCTAACTTCAGATTGTATCTTGACATTGATAACGTGTTTAATATAAAATTGCTTTCAACGACCGGTGCGACCGGGTCAATTGACTGGCAAGACAACTATATTAACTCACTTCATCTTTTCTGGGAAGAGAATGAAGTTTTTCAAGGAAATGATAAGATCGGTGATATAAATTCATACGGCACCTATGTGCCAATTGAATCCTATACTGATATCTCGCAAGTTACTGAACCTCTTGAATCAGTTCTTTATCACGACCAAAGTAGTGGTGTAGCCAAGGGAGAATCATTCTATAGATGGGATGGTTCGGAATTTGTTCTTCAAGATGAAGCGGTTGTAAATGAGCTGTACAGTAAAAAAGCATATATTGATATGCCGAACCTTACTTCCATGACCTTCTTGAATCCAAGAACATTCAAATTGGGTATTTCAGTAAACTTTTGAGTTAAAGGAAAAGTAGACAATGAAGAATATATTTAAAATAATATTAATTACGATCCTGATTACCGGGGTGCTGTTTTCGGCCATTCCGCTCTCAAATCGTACTTGGGTAAAAATAGGGGCTTTGCAATCACCCTTTGATGCCTGGGGCGCAGAGCGCGGTTGGGATGCGAACAGAAGCCTGTATGAAGGGTTACAATGGCCCGCATGGTATGACCGTTCAGATAACTTTGTTATTGACCGTCAGTTCATGGCTTGTAAAGATTTTACGAATAAAGATGGAGAAGTGCAGTTGTATGAATCGACAAAATTCCATACAACTTCCAGCCCAAACCAAATGGTGCCGATATCATTGAACCAAACCGGCAAATATCCCTATACTGCAATTTCCGTTGATGGTACCGCACAATATGTCGATGACTATATTAACGGTCAATATCATGACAATACAACAGCCGACAGGGTTGTAACAAACGTCATTAATACGGCACTGGGTCTGCAAATGACACGTAAGATATATGCTTTCAGTCAGCAGTATAATGATAACTACTTCATCTATGAATATACTTTTGAAAATACGGGCAATATTGATGATGATGCTCAAATTGAAGTCAGTGGCACGGTTCATGATTTCTATTTTGGCATGATATCACGTTATTGTACGTCCCGTGAGGCATACTATGTAACTAATCTTCGTCAGGCATCCTGGGGAGCTCACCAGTGGGTTTACCATACGCCAATGATAGATGATCCGGAGATCCCTTACTTTTATACATGGCTTGGCCAGGCAAAGACGGCTGATATTACATTGACCTATGATAATATTGGTGTACCTGTATTGCCGGCGGAAGCTCCGATAGATGAAGCTCGTATTCGTGCGCCTCAATTTGCCGGTATGGCCGTATTGCATACCGATGCTGCGTACAACGATGATACAAACGATAAATCGAAGGTCCGCACTGGTTGGTATGTCGGTGATGATGTCCCCGGTGAAGGTAACGACCAGCAGGCATGGACATGCCTGAGCAGCAATTTCCAGAATCTCGGTATTTTCGACGTATCACAGGATGAATATGCCGATCATAAGATCGCTGATCGTCTGGCTCCTTACACTGTGATCAAAGATCGCGGATCAGCCGGAACGAACAGTTTTCTGAGCTTTGGTCCTTATGAGATCCCCTTTGGCGAAACGATCAAGATCGTTCTTTGCGAAGGTGTTTCTGGACTGGATCGCAAAAAAGCGATCGAAGTCGGTAAAAACTGGT
>CAZSGO010000176.1:0-4236 GCA_964606395.1 uncultured bacterium | reverse complement strand
TTCGGTGATGAAGATTCCCGTAAAGATCAACAACATGCCAATATAATGATTTAACGATAATATTTCATTATAAAAAACATAGCCGAGGAAAACGGCGACCAGGGGAGTGATATAGGCTGTTAAAGCCAGTTTAAAGACCGAAATATGGCGCATGAGCCAGAAATACAGGAAGAACCCGACTGCGGAACAGACGATACCAAGATACAGCTCTGCGAATATCAGTCGTTTTGTCAGAGCAAAGCTAGGCACGCCTTCGGCAATAAAGGCGGTCGATAACAACAGGATCGATGCGATCAGCATGCCGCCGGTATTGAGGATCAGCGGATCAAGCTCGATGCCGTCACGTTTGATAATGACATTGGGAAGGGAATTGACAAAGACAGACATCAGGACAAAGGCAATACCCAGGAGTTGCACGGTCCCGGCGCTTAGCATGTTCTGTGTATAAAAAAGAAGTACGATCCCGGCAAATCCCAGCAGGGTTCCGACTATTTTTCGCAGGGTCAGGGGTTCTTTCCTGGGGATGAGAATAGCGGATATCAGGATAACGGCAAGTGGAAAGAACGAAAAAATAATACTGGCAAGTCCCGAATCGATGTGTTGTTGTCCGTAAAAAGAAAAAACATGCCCCAAAGCCATCATGAAAACGCCATAGATCACGATCAATTTGATATGTTTTCTCGTTAAATTCAGTTTTGGCCGTTTTATCATAAATGCGATCAGAAAGACCACTGCCGCAATACTTTGCCGCAGTGCAGCACCCCAAAGGGGCGATACACCTTCCTGAAGCACCATTTTGTTGAACATCCAGGAGCTGCCAAATACGAAGATGTTGACAATAAAAGCGAGATACAGAAGTATTTTAGCGGGCCTACTGATCACTGAAGACCTTTGCGAGTATGTTGCCGGTCGTTTTGATATTATTCAGCCAGGATTCATTAAGCGGATCAAGGGCGATGACCTTTGCATCGATCTCGCGTGAGATCACATCCAATTGTTCGGATGAAAATTCCTTTTGAACAAAGATAATATGAACGTTCGTTTCTTTTGCATGTTCAATGAGGTGCGTGATCTCTTTTGTTGAGGGCGCTTTGTTTTCATGACGAATGCTGACCTGCTCTAAGCCGTACTCCCGTGAGAAATATCCCCAGGAAGGATGAAGCGATAGGAATTGAGCTCCTTGAAAAGGTCCCAGCTGAGCATGTAACTCAGCATCCAAGATCTTGATATCGCTGAGAAGGCTGTCCAGATTGGACTTTAATTCCGCTTTTCTGTCCGGATAAAGCTGAGCCAATTGTTCATAGATACGCGTAGCTGCATCAGCCATGATCTTGAGTGATAACCAGATATGAGCATCGCCGGGCACGATATCCTGTCCCTTTGCCATGTCCACGATCAGGACTTCGGGATGCTTGCTGAGGTAGGGGTCGATATGCATTTTTTCAAAGTAAAAATCCGGGTGCCCGTTCTTAACATATAATTTGCATTCATGCAGATCACGGATCTGAGAAGCTGTCGGTGCATAGGTAGGGGGTGCAGATCCCGGTGGGATCATAATGGTCACAGGCGTTTCGGCACCTGCAATGCGCTTAACCAGATAAGCCTGCGGCGGTATGCTGACGCAAATATCCGAGGTTGGCGCCATCTCACAGGATGCAATAAAGAAGCTCATTACAAGAATGAGCAGGATGATAGGGATTTTGATTGTATTTTTCATATGTAATTATACTTAAAAATCCGCTTTATGAAAAACATTTTATATTAACGTTGTCGGAGGGATGACATATTTTATTAAAGGTAGAGACGTGATTAATCGCATCTCTACCCTTGATATCAGATATTCTACAATTGATAAGTCGTGAGCATAAAAACCAGCCAAAATTAATCATCCTGAAACGGTATCCGTTGAATACCGGGTTTAGGACTTATTCGTGGTTTCCTAAGAAAACCCCGACAAGTGGAGGGGTTTAACGCACAATAACCCGGTGCGAAGCGCCGGGATATGGGTAAAGTAAATACCAACCCTGACCTTGTGGAAGGGTTGAACAATTTATTAAGTTCAACCCCTCGATAAACTCGGGGTTGCTTAATTTACTAGTTATTATGCCCGGGATTTCATCCCGTGTTATTAAGAGTTTAACCCCTCGGCAAGCTCGGGGTTAACATTTTACGTTTAACGTCTCACGTCTTACGTTTTACGTCTTACGTTTCACGTAATTCTCCTTTGTCAATGCTCATTTTTTATCTAAATTAGCGCACCATGAAATTGAACGTTAAAAATATACTGATTTTCCTGTTTTTTCTCTCAAGTTTGAGAGCCGGTATTATGATTCCCATGGATAATACGCAATCCAATCATTTAAAGGCCTATGGAATTGCCTTTTATGCTCTGGAAAGCGGCATGAACGTTGAATGGCTGCTTAATTATCGCGGCGGCTCGTTCTATCTTGATTATAGAAACGATCTAGAGAAGGAATGTTTGCTCCGGGATGTGAGCTATGATCGCATTTCCTCATCGGATTACGCTCGCATCAATAGCGAGATCGAAAGTCAGAACATGGCGATCATTTTGCTCGAAAAAGCACCCGAGATCGCGGTCTATACACCGCCCAACAAGCTGCCCTGGGATGATGCGGTCACATTGGCATTGACCTACGCAGAGATCCCGTACGAAAAAATATACGATAAAGACATACTGGATAACGCTTTAAAAGATTATGACTGGCTGCATCTTCATCATGAGGATTTTACCGGACAGTACGGAAAGTTCTACGGAAATTACCGTAATGCCGCCTGGTATATCACCGAACAGCAGACGCAGGAAGAACTGGCGGCTGAACTCGGTTTTTCAAAAGTATCCGAATTAAAACTTGCCGTTGCCGAAAAGATCAGGTCCTATGTTATGGACGGAGGATTTCTTTTTGCCATGTGCGCAGCTACCGATTCATATGATATTGCCCTGGCGGCCGAAAATACGGACATATGCCAAACACCGTTCGATCATGATGGGATCGATCCGGCCTACGCGGATAAATTAGACTATAAACAGAGCTTTGCCTTTACACAGTTCAAACTCAATCCGGATCCTTACGTTTATGAATTTTCGGATATTGATATCCCGCCCAGCTACGATGCCTTGCGCATTGATCCGGCACGGGACTATTTTTCTCTTTTTGAATTTTCGGCAAAGTTCGATCCCGTGCCCTGTATGCTGACCCAGAATCATGAATCCCTGATCAAAGGTTTTATGGGACAAACGACATCATTCGATCGTAACAAGATCAAGCAGCATGTTCTGATCATGGGTGAAACAAAAAATACGGACCGCGTGAAATATATCCATGGAAATGTAGGAAAGGGGACATTTACATACTATGGTGGCCATGATCCCGAAGATTACCGCCATTATGTCGGCGATCCACCCACGAACCTCGACCTGCATAAAAACAGTCCGGGCTACCGCTTGATATTGAACAATATTTTGTTTCCGGCAGCGAAGAAGAAAGAAAGAAAAACCTAATACATCCGCAGATTACCAGTCTTCGCCACTGCGTGACTACGCCCGGCAGGCACGGATTTACGCAGATTATAATAAATAATGCTTTAATCAGCGGGAATCTGCGAAATCTGTGGACATATGATGGAACAAAACAAACATATTTGTATAAGAACAACATGACATACAGGGAAGTAAAAACATGAAACAGAATCGCCCCAAGATCGGCATCAACTCCACCTACATGGAAGATGCCCACAAATGGTATAAAGTCCCTATAAATTACATCAACGCCGTATATAATGCGGGTGGGCTTCCTGTGATCTTGCCCTGTAATCCGGATAATGATGAATTGGACGCCTATCTTTCCGAGCTTGATGGTATGCTATTCACCGGCGGGGCGGATTATCCTGCGGACCTGTATGGCGATACCACGGACGATAATGCCGAACCCATGGATAACAAGCGTGCGGAAACGGATCTGCTGTTAGTCAAAAAGGTCATGGAGGAGACGGAACTTCCTGTTTTGGGGATCTGTGCCGGGCATCAATTATTGGCGATTGCACACGGTGGTAAGCTGATCCAGCACTTGCCAAACGCTCCTCGGCACGAAAAGACGGGCGATACGTCACATTCGGTGACAATAAAAGGTGGAAAATGGTTAAAAAGCATTTTCAATGAGGGCTCTATTATTGTAAATTCCAATCATCATCAGGCAGTTAAGGAAGATCACTTTCCTT
>CAZSGO010000175.1:0-4241 GCA_964606395.1 uncultured bacterium | reverse complement strand
CGTTATCACCCTGAAGATCGATCAATTCGGCACCGGGTTTCGTTCCGGCTTCTATCGTAACAATATCTCCGGGACGTTCCAAGGCAAGTCCGAGACAGTCAAATCCAACGGACACATTCCCAATACTTGCCGGTGCAAATGCACTGATGCTCTTAGTCTTCATAATAGCCTTTTGCTACAAGGAGTTCTGCATTCAAAATGGCTCCGCCCGCCGCACCGCGAATTGTATTATGCGACAAAACGGTAAATTTATAATCAAAGATCGTACAATCTCTCAAGCGGCCGATACTCACCGCCATGCCATTTCCTAGATCACGATGCAAGCGAGGCTGCGGGAATCTTGGATCATCAAAATAATAGATCGGCGGTTGAGGGGCAAAGGGTAGTTCTAATTTTTGAGGTTCGGATTGGTATTCTTTCCACACCTTGATGATCTCATCTTTTTTAGCCGGGGTTTTAAGAGATATACTGACCGATTCCATGTGACCGTTGATCACCGGCACCCGATTGCAGGACGCGGACAGTAAGAGATCTGAAAAATCGACTTTTTCATCCTTTAATTTGCCCAATATCTTTAGCACTTCGATCTGCATCTTTTCTTCTTCACCGCCAATATAAGGGATCATGTTATCAATAATATCTAAACTTGATACACCCGGATAACCCGCTCCGGATAGGGCTTGCATGGTAACAACCGACACTTTATTCAGTCCAAAAGCATCATCCAGGGGTTTTAAAGCCATGACCAAACCTGTTGTTGAACAATTGGGATTCGTCACGATCTTACCTTTATACTTCTGTTTTTCTATCAATGATAGGTGATCCGGATTCACATCCGGAACCAAGAGGGGAACATCTTCGGACATGCGATGATTTTTGGCATTTGAGATCACAATATAACCCGCTTCGGCAAAGGCTTCTTCTATGGGACCGGCTACAGTGGCATCCAGTCCGCTGAAAACGATCTTACAAGGCAAATTAGGTTTACATTCCGAAACCACCATGTTCGCAACGCGTGTAGGAATTGATTTTGTCTGAAACCAATTGGCCGCATGTTTGTATAGTTTACCTGCTGAACGCTCTGAAGCACCCAATGCAGTGATCTTGAACCAAGGATGGCCATCCAATAATTCGATGAATTTTTGTCCGACACTGCCGGTTGCACCTAAAATACCTACTGGGATCTTATCATTTTTTATCATTTTTATTTCCTTATTATTCTTTTCTCGTATTTCAAAATTCAAGTATCGGAGTTCGGGGTTCAGAGTGATAGAGTTGAGTTTGGGTGTATCGGAGTTTTATACTCTTTAACTCATGTTCTCCATTCCTTACTCCCTACTCCCTACTCCGAACTGAATAATTTAACGCTTTTAATAGTAAACTCATCAAAAAAGTGTGTTTAAAATCACTCATTAATTATCCGCAACACATCCCCCATCATTCCGCTGGCTGTAACAATCGCTCCAGCCCCGGCTCCTTTTATGACCAATGGGTTAATGGGATAACGCTCGGAATAGATCGCAACGATATTATCGGGTCCCGATAAATTATAGAACGGATGTTGTGCATCAATTTCTTCAACGGCGATCCTTATCTTGCCTTCAGATATATTGGCTATATAACGTAATACTTTTCCGTCTTTTTGCAAAGCTTCCAATCGTTCATGCCATTTTTTATCATCTTTGGCAAGAAGGCTCATTGCCCCATCGATACTTTTCGCTTTCATGCAGGCTTCAGAGATCAAGGGTTCGGGATCGGAATCGGACATTTCCAATTCGTACCCAATTTCTCGTGCAAGAATGAGCGCTTTTCGTGCTACATCCATGCCGCCAAGATCTTCACGAGGATCAGGTTCCGTAAACCCCTGCTCTTTGGCAAAAAGAACGGTGTCGGAAAATGAGCGATCCAAGGAAAAGGTATTGAAAATATAACTTAGCGTACCCGAAAGAATGGCTTCAATACGTTGTATCTTATCACCGGTCTCAAGCATGCTTTGCACCGTTGAGATCACGGGTAATCCTGCTCCCACGGTCGATTCATAACGATATTTCACCCGTTGTTCGAGCGCAGTATTTCGTAATAAGGAATAATAGTCCATCGATTCGGTGTTAGCGATCTTATTGGGAGTCACCAGGGACACGCCCGAGGCCAGTATATCATTGTAGCGCAGGGCTATATCTTTGCTGGCGGTGCAATCCAGACATATTTTACGTGCCGTCGGATCTTCTTTCATGGTCTTAATAAATTGATCGATATGTGCCGTTTTACCCTTTTCTTCAAGTGCTGCGAGAACTTTTTCGGTATTCAATCCGCTGGCTCGAAGTAGCATTTTACGACTATTGGTCACGCCGTTCAATTGCATTTCGGTATCTTTAAGCAAGACGATAAACGCAGTCGCGACCAATCCGCTTCCTATGCAGTAGACTGCAGTCTTTTCTTTAATGGGAAATAATGAGCGATGTAGAACGTTGATAGCGACTTTGCTGTCTTTTCCGGCGATCACTACGGAGATATTCCGTTCTGAAGACCCCTGTGATATAGCTTTAACATTGATCTTTTGTCTCCCCAGAGCCGAAAACACTTCCGCAGCAATTCCGGGTTTATGCTGCATTTTATCTCCGACTACGGCAATAATAGAGGTGTCGTTTTCGGGAATAATATTATCGATCATGCCGGCTTCCATTTCAAGCTGGAAGGTTTCCTCCAATGCGGCAACAGCGGCAGCGGATTTGGCTGCATCAATGGCAAAGCATATGCTATGTTCGGACGAGGCCTGAGTGATCAGAATAATATTGATCTCATGACGGGCCATACAATCGAATAATCGCGCCGATATACCACGAACACCTACCATGCCACTACCCTGCATACGTAGAAGGGCGACATGATCTATCGAAGCAATTCCCGTTGCATGAAAATCAGCACTGGTCCCGGTATTGGAGATTATTGTTCCGGCTTGTTCGGGGTGAAAACTGTTTTTTATATGAATGGGGATCTGTTTTTTCATAGCCGGGATCATGGTCGGCGGAAATATGACCTTTGCACCAAAATGCGACAGTTCCATAGCGTCTTCATACGAAATATTTGGAATGGCAAATGCATCCGGTGTAATTCGCGGATCGGCGGTCATTACGCCATCCACATCGGTCCAGATCACGATCTCGTCCACATCAAGAGCCGAACCCAGGATCGATGCGGTATAATCGGAGCCACTGCGTCCCAATGTGGTCGTCTGCCCTTCTTTACTTCGTGCGATAAAACCCGTACATATGCTGGGTTTATCGCTATCTTTAAAACGATCTTTTATGCGTTTGTTCGTTTCCGTAAAATCAACCTTTGCGGCACCATATCGATGATCCGTGACGATGATGTCACGCGTATCGCAGGTTTCACAGTCGATATGCCGTGAACGCAAGGCAGCGCAAAATATAATTGCAGACATCCGCTCACCGCTGCTCATAATAAGATCACGTGTGCGAGGGGTTTCTTCGTGTAAAAGGAACAGACCGTTCAAGGTATCGCGCAATTCATGAAAAATAGCCGATAAACCGCTTAATGCTTCTTTGCGAAGATCGGGCGTGATCAATGAGAATACGATCTGTTCATGACGTGAGATCAGATCGTTCAACACTCCCTTATATGAAGGATCGCCGCTTTTGGCAAGATCACATAATTCAATAAGCGTATTCGTTACGCCCCCAAGGGCAGATACCACCGTAATGATCCGATGATCTTTCTCTTTATAATTTCCCGTAATATCCAAAGCCCGCGAAATACATTCCCCGTCGGCTAAAGATGATCCACCAAATTTCAATACGATTCGTTTCATGATTATCCAAACTTTTAATTGCATGAAATTTATACTATTATTCGGTAATATCAAATATTATTTGATGATATTTCATTATTTATTAAATTTTTGCCAATTTATTGCAAGTATATTCAATATTTAGATGTATGGGGTCGGGAGTGTGGGGTGTGGAGTGTTTTTTTATCACATATTGAAGAGACGCAGCAATGCTGCGTCTCTTCGATATATTATTTTAATAAAAATGATCATTTCATAAGAACGATCTTCTGACTCTGCACCGTATTCCCGGCCTGCATGGTCACAATATACACACCGCTGGGCGTATTGCTTGCATCCCAGGTGAGGTTATGTGAACCGGCTTCAACAAAACCATTGATCAACTGATCAACCAATACTCCTTGCGTATTGTAAATATTGACTACGGTGTTGC
>CAZSGO010000174.1:0-4253 GCA_964606395.1 uncultured bacterium | reverse complement strand
GGCGGGTTTTGCTTTTTTCTGACGAAAAAGCGAATATGAGAATGGGAGCCGAGGAGATTGGGAGAAAGAATTTGAATTCTGAACAAGGAACACTTTCTACACGCTCCAAACTACCAGCCTTCGCCACAACTGTTCGGGACTTCAGCATGGCAAACGTTTATAGTTTTTCTGTCGTGCCGTTCCTACGGAGCTTCCCAACGCTCAGTGCTCAGTGCTCAACTCTCAACCCTCTTATTTCAACGCCAGTCTAAAAAACATGTACCCGGAGCTGTTTCGAATAAGGAGAGATCTGAATTATTTAATCCAAAAACCTGGACTATCATTTTTTTCGGAAATGTAAGATAATTTGCAGCCAAAAATGGTTTTAAGGGAAAATAGGGAATATACGGCGTCTGAATACCTTTCCATCCTTTCTGTTTTGCCTGAATATTAAAGAAACGAATAAGATTTGCAGCGCTTCTTTTAGAAAGATGATCAACATTTACCAGATCCAGCCATCCAAAAGGAATTATTTTACCAAATCCCGCAAAGCTAAATTCCCAGGCCAGAACGAAGCCATTTACCGTGCCTGAATTATCTTCATGAACGCAGCATATAATACCGGGCTGATCCATGTACCAGTTGAAATCTTCTCGACTTTTTATAATTGCAGCGTTTTTTGTTTTGGTGTATTCATCGAGGAGTTCAAATATTTTTGCTTTGTCTTGCGACTTAAAGAGACGAACTGTATTACCATTATTCATGGGTTTGGGAGATGAAGTACGTGGAGGAGATATTAACCTGATGATCCATCTTTCATAAATTTTCATCTTCATTACAGTTCTAACTGCAGGAATATCAAAGATCCGGATAATGAACCAGTTAATATTAAACCATTTTATAGAACGTACAGCTGAATTACGATCAGCGGTCGCTTTTCCCAGGTCTATCCCATTTTGCTCGGGTTCAAAAATTGCATAACTGTATGTATATTCGCGAGTTGCGACGGCTTCGATGAATTTCGAGACCATTAATGAACCGACTCCCTTTCTTTTATGATCGGGATGAACCGCGGCCCATGAGGGGACTATTACACGGACATGTTTACTTTGTGAAGAATTGTTAATTTTCTCATTGAAGCATAGGTCGCGTGGTAATCCGCCCATAAATCCGACCAAAGCACCACTTGGCTGATGAAGGACCCTAATAATAAGCTGATCTTCAACATAAGGTGACCCAAATATCCTCCGAAAGGTCGTTGCATCGAACACTACGGTTGTGCCCTCTTTTTGAGCAACTTCATCTGAAAGAAATGCTTGGGTGATAAGTTCTGCAAATGAATCGAAGTTTTCTTTTTTAAGATCATATATTTCCGCTCTATATTCATTAACCATCGATATCTTCTCCCCGGATTGAATATCTGATAATATTCCAGATGTTGTTAAAATGCTGTCATAGTAATATATCTAATTTTCAAGGCATGTTTAGCTAAAAAATGGAAAATAGCGATAAAGGATGTTGCCCATATATCTAGCTTAGATTTTTGTTTTAATTCATAATCATAGAATTTACCGACACATTTCACCTGTTAAACACTATCAGGCTTGCCATACGAAAACAGCTGAAGATATTGAAATAATAACATACAAATACTTCAGCTATTATTTTATCCAAAAAATATCAAACATTAACATTAACATTTTACGCTAGTCTATTACACTCATAATATTATGCTAATTATCTTATTTTCAGTAGTTTTAACCCTATCAATCTAATTTATTACATATTAATCCTTAATTATTTCTTAATCAAATATTAATGATGATTATAGAGCAATATATCTTATATTCTATAGAACAATTTAATTCCAGGGAGGAAAAGACCATGAGTAAAAATGATTTCAACTATCTGCAACGCAAAGCAGAAATACTAAAGGCCATCGCCCATCCGATCCGTTTAGCTATCTTACGTGGATTGATCAAAAATGGCCCAACAAATGTTAATAATCTCGAAACATGTATTGATGTACCGACTGCAACAGTGTCTCAGCATCTGACAAAGATCCGTTACGCAGGGATCGTTTCAAAGAAACGCAAGGGAACTTACATCTACTATGATATCGTAGATGAAGATCAAGTTATTGACATGATCAAGTCATTTTTGAGTGAATAAGTAAATACGGAAATATCGTATTTTTCTTAAAAATGATCGCTTGATTTTAAGAAAGAATTAATAGCAAATATGCTATATGGAAGGGAAAGTTTTTTCCCTTTCTTCTTAATATGACTTTTTTTAGAGATTAATCGTATGGATTATCTGCTTCATCTTCGTCACGATCGATACGCCGGGCTTCCATCCAGGTCAGTATGAATCCAAAAATAAAACCATTGATAATGGCACTTTCCCAGCTGAGTCCGCAAGCTCCATGAACAATTCTACCGTAAAGAGCGGTAACGAGAGCCGTTACAAGGAAGGTGATCAGAAATACCATCCCGAAATACAATACCATTTTACCTATTCTCATATTGAACCTACTTTAATTTATTATTTAGCTTACTAAATTTGTTGTAAAAATAAAAGGATTTTATATGCCCTTTATTCTCCCCTGTTCATTAGAATCTTAAACCAAATATCAATATTCTGCATATTGCTGTTACGATCATAAGCTCCTTCCGGCCTTTGCCCGCCAGACATACCGCCATTGGACATTCCCGCGCCCTGCATATCGTTTCCGGGCATTCCACCACCCTGATGTGATCCTCCGCCCATTTGTGGCATTTCCATTTCTCCTGTTACGATCCCAATGGCATATTCAGAAGATCTTACCTTTTCAATTCTATCAAACGGTATTCTCAACATATACAAAAATTCATTTTTATCAGATGCGGACAATTCAACTTTAATATCTGTTTTTTGCGAATAAACGGGAAGTTTTTCCGCAAATTCTTTGGTTGAAAATATAGCTTCCATATCTGAGTTATCAATTAATTCGTTAATATTAAATTCTCTCTTCATGTTTCCACTCATGGGGGTATGTTCCATATTGGGCTTCCCTGCTCTCATTTTTTTCGCAAGCGGATATTCAAAATAGATATTTTTCGATTTTCTTCCATTTGGATCCAAATATACATATAGTCCGTTCCTGAATATCCTTTTGATCGTATTTTCATTATCGGTCTTTAGGGTGATATAAATATTATTTTCATCGTAATTGGCAGAATAAGCCACTTCGCTATCTTTATCATAATAAAAGCGTTTATCGGTCAAATCCGTACCTTCAGCGATCTCTAATACAGGAAGCGATGCACAAGCTGTTAATATGAACAAAAACAAAATTGAAAAACGTTTCATTATCATCTCCGTAATTGGTATTAATGTATTCTCATCATTTTGACACATTAAAAACAAGATAGTTAATGTTATTTATGATAATAATTGCAATAAAAATGAACCTTCCTTAAACAGGAAGGTTCTGATTGATTCCAGTTCAATGCTTTTACGTTATGATCTTTCCAGATCATCCAACAACGATCTTAGTACATTCAGTCTTTCAGCAAGGATCTCGGCATCTTTGCGCAGACATTCATCGAATAATTCAATGTCACTCTCGATATGATCATTATCGGTACAAACCGCAACGTTCAATGCTCCACCCTGAAGTCCTATACGGTCCAATTCGGGATATTTTGGATAATCTTCATTTTTTTTACGATAACGTTCTTTAAAATGCAATTGAGAGCGTACGATCAGAATACTCAGATCCAAAACTCTGTGTAGTGGCATTTCTTCAGATTGCCGTGACCATTTGCCGCCCGTATGTCGCCATATTTTGGCGGATATATCAACATTTCCACGTTCGTTCCATTGCGCTAAACCCAATGAAAGCCCTTTAGCATCCGATTCCGGCGCCAATCGACCATCGATCTTTTCATACTCTTTTGAGATGATCACCGGTTTGTGTTTTAATTCAGTTGGTATGTTCATTTTATTACTCCTTTACTGATTTAGTAATTTAGTAATATATTTTAAAATGTCAAGGTCTTTTATGTAAATTGTGTCAGAATTTACCATCAAACTTACATATATAAAAAAAAGACGCGATGAACCGCGTCTCAACATATCGATTATATATAACCCTCTTACGTCTTACCAGCCTGCGCCAAGGCTTCGGCCGGCAGGCGTCTTATGTAATGCTTTGAATCTCCCCACTCACCATAGGCCACATCATTAGAAACGGATGCAATGCGTTGTTCTACACAACGTTGACAATCTTC
>CAZSGO010000173.1:0-4279 GCA_964606395.1 uncultured bacterium | reverse complement strand
TAAACAATTCAGCCAAGCCTGCGGCAGTTCCATGGCCACCTTCAAAGCCTATGGGTATGATCACACCAAAAAATTGAGGCAGTTTGAACAAAGGGGCTATCACAAGCAATGAAACACCAAGACCCACAACATATTGTCCCCAGGCTACGATCTGACCATAGGCAAGCTGCGGTCCGCTTAATTTCCATACTGAAGACAATTTGGGTATTTTTACTCCCAGGAAGAGACAGGCAAAACAAATATTGATCAGGAAACCGGGAAGTTTGTTCCACCCGGCAGTAACACCTGCCGGCATTGCATCTCCCATGATCTGAATAACCAGAAGCCCCAGCAAACCGCCAATGACAGCTGCAGGCAGATACAAGCGCTGAAGTAATTTGATCTTTACACGTAAGACCTTTCCAAGCACAAGCAAAATGCAAAGAGAAACAAACGACAGTACAATAGCCATAGCTATCCTTTATTTTAGTAAGAGCATTTTCCGGGTATCCATATGCCGCCCCGAGCGGAGCTTAACCATGTATATTCCGCTGGATAAATGAGATGCATCGATCTTTATCGAATAATCACCTGCCTGTTGATAGCTATTGACAAGATCCATAACTTTTCGTCCATTAATATCAAAAACAGCAAGTTCTACATCACTGTCTGCTGTTATGATATAATCAATGGTTGTTGATGGATTGAAGGGATTAGGATAATTCTGTTTTAATGCAAAAGACCGCGGTATAACTTTATCTATGGATACAGGTGATTCCATCAATTTCTGATCGGTGTAAATTCTGTATTCACCGGGTGCCAATACAATACCCTCATTGGCGTTCGTTACAGAAAGTGTATCACCTCTAAAATATTCATACCACAATCCCCCATGATGAAAAGCCGGGGTGGCAGTTTGAGTAACCACATCAAAGTTACCCAAAATGACGGCATTCATGTCACCTGATAATTTGATACGTTTTGTTGCCACATTATTACCCACATCGAGATCCACACCTGTTGCCGAACCAAAAACAGTATAATTGGCTCTTAAAAAATTCATGACGGAAAAAAGATTGTATACATCTTTACGGTCCGGATCATCGTAATATTCCCATCTGATCGGTTTTTTCCCCGTTCTTCCATTATATTCAATGGAATAGCCGTAACCCAGTTCTTCAAATTGCCACATCATTTTCGGACCGGGAATACTCAAGAAAAACACCGCTGCCAATTCAACGCGATCCAGTGCTGTATCTTCAAGTTTGATAATATAAGTACCACTGCTATTACCATATTCTTTATTTCTGTACATCATACGTTCTTCATCATGGCTTTCCATATATCCAACCAAATGGCGCCAACTCCATCCGCGGGAAGTCGCATTGACTCCCGAAAGATCGGATGAGTTCATATAACCCATACTTGCTTCACAATAATTGTGATTTGCATTGCCCCAAAGCATCATACCGTAATTTGACAGATCTATTTCTTCACTATTATCCGAAAAATGCTCAAGAATGATATAAGCGCTGGGATCCACTTCCCAAATTTTATCTGCCATGCGCTTTAAGATCGCAACGCGGCTGGCGTCATATTGTCCCCAATAACCAACATCCGAACCGGAATTGGTCTGGGTAAATCCTTTTGAAAGATCAAAACGATAACCGTCAACATGGTATTCCTCTATCCAAAAGCGGTTAACTCGATCTAATACATATTTGGTGTGAATGCTTTCGTGGTTTGCATCATTAAAAACATTATACGGATGTTTTGCGACTGTATTGAACCAGGGATTTGCGGATGTAGGAGCTCCATAAGTGCCCTCGTTGTACAAGCGGACCATGGGATTTTGTCCGGTGGCGTGATTGTAAACCACATCCAGTATCACGGCAATACCGTTTTCATGACAGGTGTTGACGAATTCTTTGAATTTTTCGGCTGTTCCGTAGTATTTATCCAATGCAAAGTAGAAAGAGGGATTATAGCCCCAGCTTTCATTGCCTTCGAACTCACAGACGGGCATAAGTTCTATTGCGGTAATTCCGAGACGTTTAAAATAATTGATCGAATCTATCAGGGATTGGTATGAATGTGCGTAACTCCAGTCGCGGAGTAACAGCTCATAGATGACCAATTCATCCTTTCCGGGTTTTACAAAACTTTCATCCGTCCAATTGAACGTAGGTAATTGTCTCATATCTACAACACCTACCGGAAAGTCGGTTTTATCTTCGGGATAATGTTTCAAATTGGGATACAGTGTTTCCGAGATCCAGTCGTCATTCCAGGGATCCAGGATCAATTCGCTATAGGCATCCGCTATACGGATCTCACCGTCTACAAAATATTGAAATCCAATCAAGCTGTCCGGCATATCATCCAATGTGATCCAAAAAACGGTGGAATCCGTATTCCGCACATCTTTTTTCATTTGATAAGCCGGATCGACCTTCCAATCATTGAAGTCCCCCAATAAATAAACAAAATTTTTATAAGGCGCGAACAGTGAAAAACTTGCAGATGAGCCGTCGACCGTAATACCATCCTTGATGTTCGAGGGCCGTATTCCCTCGTTAGCGGTATGAATGGCAATACAAGCAGAGGCGGTAGTATCATAGACCCCATCCTTATCCGCAATAGCATAAATATAATTTATTCCGATGGTCATGCCTGATGGTTCAATATCATAAGCTAGACTATCGTCATTAGCTACCGATGTGATCTCAGTATCATTTAAAAATAATTTTATATGATCGGCTGTTTCATTCGTCCCAATAACAACATGGACCTTAGTTGTATCATGTTCATATATAAAATAGGGTGATCTTTCGGGTTCGCCGAAGTCGATCGTGACAGCGGGCACAAGAATAGCAGCAGAAAACACGTCCTCGTACAAAGACAAAAAGATATCCGCATCCCCCACATCTTTTCCTACTGTCGAACCTGTGGAATTTCTGAATACAAAGGCCATTTTTTCGATCACAGTATCCTGTGGACAGCTATAATATTCATGAATATCGCCGATCACAAGCTTATAGAGATTTGCCGATATGCGCGTTAATTTATTTTTTTCCGTATTGACAACTGTACCTTGTCCCGGCCAGGACATCCAGACATATTTCCAGTCTCCGTCTCCTGAACTTCCCTTTGTAATAAGACCGGTATGGGCATACACATCCCCCGTAAAATCTTTAAGCGCCTGATTACCCAGTGAAGCATTAAAATAGATCGTAATGGAATCATTTACAGTTGCAAATGCCGGCTCTGAGTAGACAGGATTTTGCGCATACGCGAAACTCGCTAAAACGCATAGAAAATATGCAATTTTTTTCATCGTTTTTCCTTGTATTACCGTTCGATTTATTCAGTTAATATATTATGATTTTTCAAACACTTATTCAAGGGGAAAATACCTTAGCATACCATGATTTTCACTAGATATAATGTGATGTGGGACACAGTTCATTTTCAAAGATTGAAGTTCATGATCCAAGTAAGTAAATTTACTAAAAATATGGAGGGCGGATATGAGTTTTAATATAGCTTATCATGTCATGCTGCGCGCTTTGCACGGCGAAAAGGAGATCGATCTGAAAAATGATAGATTGATCAAACATATTTCAAAGATTCTGAAAGAAAAGAATTGTCACGAATATTGTCTGGGTGCAAGATACGATCAGGTTAATATGCTTTTCTCACTTAACCCCGGGATTGCCTTGAATGATCTTCTTGATTCTATTTGTTCATCAACCGAGAAGCTGATCAAGAACGATTTGAAGATCGATCATTTCAATGGCTGGAACAAGGATCATATTGTATTCACACACAGTACAACTTTTATGAGGCACATCATCGATTTCATCAAAGCCGATGACGAGGAATATCAAGAAGAGCGAATGGCCAGGGAGGCTGAATTCTATGATCGAGCCAAAAGAGGGTTGTTATTTGATGATCTTGATCCTGAATTTGATGATCTGATCTTGTTGGACGCGGAGAGGTAAATATAACAGTTGTAGAACCACGCTGTGGTTCGTGGTTTGGTGATGGCATATTTGCTATTGCTGTTCATCCCCTCGCGGGGATATGTTGAACCACGCTGTGGTTCGGTTATAGGTGGGTAATTATTTGCTATTGAGGTATATCCCCGCTGGGGATATTGTTGAACCACGCTATGGTTCGGTTATTTGATTACGATATATTCTAATATTGTTGATCCTTTCCGGGGATGTGGTTGAACCACGTTGTGGTTCGGGGTTTGGTGATGGCATATTTGCTATTGCTGTTCATCCCCTCGCGG
>CAZSGO010000172.1:0-4287 GCA_964606395.1 uncultured bacterium | reverse complement strand
GATCACGCTGATGGAAATATTTCCCTGTATTAGTATCTGTACCTTGTCGCTGACCAAACGGGGGACATGTGCCCCGTAAATCGGGTGGGCAAGCAGGATAGTATCATAATCTTTTGCTTGAAACTCAATGTCATCTTCAAGATCAAATACCGATAGGGCGGCGCCTTTTTCGATAAGAGAAGAAGAAAGTGTGTCGACTAACCATTTGGTATTTCCGGTGCCGCTGAAAAAAAGTAATGCTATTCGCATAATCTGTTTTCCTTTATTCGTTTAAGTCCGGCTCCGTTTTTTAAAAAGAGTATAGAGGGTGACGATTACAAGAATACCCACCGCTACACTTAAGGTAAACAGGATATCTTTGTAAAGGATCTCAGCGTTATATCGTTTGATAAATATACCGATAAACGCCCATATGATCACCAGGGAGTAACAAATCTTTTGCTTATGGGAGAGCATGATAAGAGTAATGCAGGTAGCGATCAGGATCAAGATGACCGTCCAGAGGTTTTCGGACAAGCCCCATGCGCCCCAATTTTTCGCGACCAGAAGGGCGGTTGTGTTCGCAATGGTGGCAACCGTGATCCATCCGAGATAGATATTGATAGGGGCGGAAACAGCCAGGGTTTTGAAAAATCCCTTTGTATCGAGTTTATCCGTTTTAATAAAGAGATAGATCAATGTGATGAGCAAAGCCAGCATGATGGCTTCGGCCCAAACGATCAGTTTGTAATGCCAGAAAAAGATCCAGGCTCCGTTCAAAATGCAGGTCAGGGCAAAGGCGAGTTGTGTCTTGATGGTAATCACGTTATTGTTACCTTTGACGGATACGATCATGGCATAGATGACATAGATAAATAACAAAATATAGATCAACCCCCAGATCGAAAAGGTCAATCCCGTTGGAACGAACAAATTCGGATAAAGCGCCGACAGCTCGCCCGTATTGAGTCCGTTGATCGGCAGGGTATTTGCGAGCGCATTAACGATGATCATACCAGAAAAAAGCAGAATGTTCACGAAAGCTAAAAGAACATGCAAATTCTTATGGCCATTTGTCGCATGCATGAAAACCTCCTTCTTATTTATTCAGACGTATATCTATTGTGAAACAAATCTACAGAAATATTATGGATGATGCAAGAACAGTAAGCAGTAGGCAGTAAGCAGTAGGCAGTAGGCAGTAGGCAGTAGGCAGTAGGCAGTAAGCAGTAGGCAGTAAGAAGTAAGCAGTAAGCAGTAGGCAGTAGGCAGTAAGCAGTAGGCAGTAGGCAGTAGGCAGTAGGCAGTAAGCAGTAGACAGTAGGCAGTAGGCAGTAAGAAGTAAGGAGTATAGTTTTGACATTTTTTGAGGAGATTAGGATGATTTAACGGGGGGGCAATTGATGGAATATTATCATCAAAAACAAGCATCATTTTGAAGAGTTTGTTCGATTATTTTTGTCTATAATTTTGGAAATTTCAAGTTAAGATCTTGCGAGAAAAGACGAGCTGGGCACAAAAGGGGATAAAACCTATGCAAAATGGAGATTACCCCTTAAATAAGGGCTTAAAACGGTGTGAAAAAAAATATTATTCCATGAAATAATAATGTTTGCAATAGCAAAAATTGTATCTAATTTCGTTTAATTATCATCATTACAAGGAAAAGAAAAATGAACGATATCCCGCAACAAGATGTAGACCCGCCCTCGGGTCAGGAACTATCTTCGATAGAAGTAGTTTTGGAGACCACAGTCTCCAATGATGTTGTTTTTCGCCAAACCAAGATACCGCAATCAGACTTCCGGACGATGAGTCCGGAAACCGCTCACTTCCGGTCAAAATTCTTTCCGGAAGCCACGGATGTACAGTGGAACAGTTGGCGCTGGCAGATCCAGAACAGCTATACAAATTTCAAAAAACTGTCTGAGATCCTGGACATTCAGATGGATGAGGACGCCGAGTTCCTTTTACGCTCGCGTAAATTACCTCTTAGGATCACTCCCTATTATGCCAGCTTGCTGTTTGAAAAGCCGCTGGATTATGCGTTGACAAAATCGGTGGTACCCAGCAAGAAAGAGCTCATTCTTTCACCCGGTGAGGAAAATGATCCCCTGCATGAAGACAGTATGTGCCCGGTCGAGAACCTGATCCACCGATATCCCGACAGGGTGTTGATGTTGTCAACGGGCTTTTGCTCGGTCTATTGCCGCTATTGTACGCGTTCGCACATGGTACTGAAGGAAAAAAAGCATTATGGGGTCAAAGCATGGGAAAGAGCCATCGACTATATTCGCAACAATCCGGAGGTTCGCGATGTTGTGATATCGGGAGGCGATCCTTTGACCATGCCGGATTCGCACATTGAATTTTTGCTTTCTTCGCTTCGGGCTATCCCGCATGTGGATATTATTCGTATCGGGACCAAAGTGCCCATGGTCTTACCGCAGCGTATAACGCTAAAGCTTACAAAAATGTTAAAAAAATATCAGCCATTGTACATGAGTATTCATTCTACACATCCCGATGAGATCACCCCCGAAGCAACGGAAGCTTGTAAACGCTTGGCCGATGCCGGTATCGTCCTCGGTAGCCAAACGGTATTGCTAAAAGAGATCAACGATAATGTAGACACCATGAAATCGCTGATGCACAAATTATTAAAAATACGTATTCGTCCATATTATATCTATCAATGCGATCCCATTCCCGGATCTTTGCATTTCAGAACGCCCGTATCCAAAGGGATCGAGATCATTCAGGGACTCCGTGGATTTACCAGCGGATATGCGATCCCTCATTATGTTATTGATGCTCCGGGCGGCGGCGGAAAGATCCCGCTTTTACCGGAATACTACCAAGGCAAGGACGGCCACCATATTTTATTAAAGAATTTTGAGGGAAAATCCTTCAGCTATTACGATGTGTCGGAATGAGTTCTTTTCATTCCATTCGATAACAGAAAACAGAATGTAACACATCACATTCCATAACATGATAAACTGCGGCCCCGGTTATTCCGAGACCTGTCGACACAATGCGTTTCGGCGGTAAGCTATTATTGAAACGACTGAAAAAGGAAGTACATATGAACATTGGATTAACCTACGATCTGAGATCGGATTACCTGAAACAGGGTTATTCTATGGAAGAAACGGCAGAATTTGACAAAGAAAGCACGATCGAGGGTATCGAAAAAGCCATTCGACATGCCGGGCATACAAGCGAACGGATCGGGAATAGCCGCGAACTGATGATAAAGTTGCTTGATGGCAAACGTTGGGATCTTGTTTTCAATATTGCCGAAGGATTGTATGGCGCCGGACGGGAATCTTTGGTGCCGGCATTGCTGGATGCTTACCGAATTCCCTACACTTTTTCCGGACCGGCAACTTTGGCTTGTTCTCTTAATAAAGCCTTTGCTAAGCGCATTGTTCGGGATCATGGAGTGAACACACCACCCTTCAAGGTTGTTTATACTATCAAGGATGTTGATGAAATTGATCTGGAGTACCCTTTGTTTGCCAAGCCGCTTTCCGAGGGAACCGGTAAGGGGATCGATGCCAATTCACTGATCGGCTCAAAAGCGGACCTTCTGGAAGTATGTACTCGCTTATTGGACGATTTTGAGCAGCCGGTACTTGTAGAAGAATATTTGCCGGGTAGAGAATTTACTGTCGGTGTGTTTGGAACCGGGAAAAACGCATGGGTATCCGGAGCAATGGAGATATGCTATCAACACAAAGGTGAAGGTATCTATTCATATGAGAATAAAGAGAATTTTGAGGATATTGTCGAATACGAACCTGTTACGGGCGATTTACTGGAGGCCTGTAAAAAAGTAGCTCTTGGGGCATGGCGGGCTCTCCACTGCCTGGATGGAGGAAGGGTTGATGTCCGTATAGACCGCTACGGCAACATGAGCTTTATTGAGGTAAATCCACTCGCGGGATTGAATCCGATCATTTCCGACCTGCCGATCTTGTGCCGATTGAATGGAATGGATTATCAACAGATTATTGAAGCGATTCTTGAATCTGCGATCAAAAGGATAAAATAAAATGAAAAAAACGATCGTGATCCTTCACAACGCCATCACCAGCGGATCCCTGGATGAAGTGGATGTCTTATCTCAGCGCGATCTTGTAAAAGCCGCTTGTTTGGATCTTGGCTATAATGTTGAATGCATAGAATCTGCCGAAGACCCAATGGGAATTGCCACAGATATTTGGAGCAAAAGCCCGGACATGGTATTTAATTTGGTCGAAGCCGTATGGGGAAAAGGCGAGCTGATCTATGTGCTGCCGG
>CAZSGO010000171.1:0-4292 GCA_964606395.1 uncultured bacterium | reverse complement strand
TATTCAACGATTTTCTACAAAATCCCGAAAAACTGGAAAGCTTCCCCGAGGATCAGAAAGATCCCTATCCTCATGTAAAATTCATGCGAGATGGAAGCAGGAAGAAGTAAGCAGTAATCAGTAGTCAGTAGCCAGTAGTCAGTAGCCAGAAGTCAGTAGCCAGAAGTCAGAAGTCAGAAGTCAGAATATAGAAGAACGCTCCGAATCCGGGGCGTTTGTTAATTTTTGTATTTTAAGTTACTTGGGAAACGTTGGTAATGCAGGCACTATGATCGTGGTTTTACTATCCAAGCTCATAGCCGTAAAATACCCTAAAGCTCCATTGCTTATATTGGACAAGGGATTGTAAGGGGTAGATGAGAAAAAAGAATTTGATCTCAGGGCATCACTTAACTGATCAAAGTAAGTATAGGTACTTAGATCAATGGTATTTACTTCTACGGTTACCGTATCGAAAAGGTCTACAAGAACAGCGGGTCCGGGAGAAAACGATAATGTATCGTTTTCTGCATTCTCGTCATCACCTACAATATATGAGCCTGTGCGTTGATCACCATTAATGTAATAATTGAATAAATAGTAATTTTCAACCGATGGATCATCAAATAGATCGACAAAAAGTAAGTAGGGTAAGCTGTCAAGTAGTCCGCCCCCGCCCCCATCACCACCAAAGTCAATTCCCGAACTATCGCCGAAGCCACTAAAATCCCCAAAAGAAATTGGAGTAAGAGAATATATCATTGGGCGTGCATGGAGTTCGCTTTGAGATTCATAGACCTCATTGTCATATATGACCGTCAAATAATAAGTCGAGCCGGTTTTCCCGATCAATCCTGAACTTTCATAAAGCCCTTGCCCTTTATACTCTAAGGTATCCGGTAAATTATCATCTTCTCTGATCGAAACGATCGCATCGCAAATACATAGTTGGGTATCGGGATTAAAATAACTGGTGGTTTGACGAATTTGCACCCATGCGAGAGAATCCTCGTAGACCCTGCCTTCAATAACAATAGCCGGAGCAACGTCGTTAAGATCTATATTCACTACTCTTTCACAAGAATAGAAAAGAGATAAAACTGCAATAATAATTAATAGTGTATGTTTCATATGATATCCCTAAAAATTAATATTATAGGTTATGGAGGGTATAATGCCAAACAAAGTAACCTGTACCGCTTCCCTGGCATCCGGATTAATTTCACTTTCACGAAAATAGATCGAGTAAGCATTATAGCGGTTATAAACATTGTAAATTGAAAAATCCCAGGAGGATTTTACTCGACGACTCTCTTTGTTTTTTATGTGTAAATTTAAATCCAAACGGTGATAATTCGGCATCCGATAACCGTTTCTCTCGGTATAGTAAGGTACAACTTCTCCACCGATCGTATATTGGCCACTGGGAAACGTCACAGCATTCCCCGTATAGTATACCCATGTTGCCGACAGATATATTTGATCATTGAATTGATATTTTGCAATAATGGACAGATCATGACTTCTATCATATTTTGCCGGATACCAATTCCCCTGATTGATCTCATCAATTTGTTGTTCAGTCCGGGAGAGGGTATAGCTGACCCATCCCGTTAGATCTCCAAATTTTTTCTTTACATAGAATTCCACTCCATATGACCGACCCTTCCCTATCAATATCTGAGCTTCTATATTTTCATTGAGCATGATGTTGGTTCCATCTTCAAAGTCTGCAACATTATCAATATCTTTGTAATAAGCTTCTACAGAGGCTTCAATACTATTATTGTCAAAATTCTGGAAATATCCGATAGCAAATTGATTAACGATAAGTGGCTTAATGATCGTTGAACTGGGAAGCCAAACATCTGTTACCTGTCCGGATGTACTGTTTGACAAAAGATGAAGATTCTGAACCATTCTATTGTAAGAGGTTTTTATTGAGATCAGATCGGTTAAACGATAATTTAAAGAAAATCGCGGTTCCAGGTTACCATAGTACTTCATGACCTCGTGGTAATTGTAAACGGCGGAATCAATGATATTATTTCCTTCGTCATAGGTATAGGCGGTACCCGGGCCCAATTGATTGAAAAAAGAAGTCCGGAGTCCGTATTCCAAACCAAGAAGTGGTGTTATGGTCTGTTCATTTGAAAGATATAATGCCGTTTCAAGTGCATATTTTTGATCAAGTAAGATACGAAAAGCATTGCTATCCGCCCCTGTAACCAATTCACCGGGTTCAAATTGATAGGCATTTAGCTGAACCCCCATTCGAACGGTATTATTAACGTTAGGATAGTAGGTCAAATCTTCTTTAAGCGCATAATTTAAAATTCCGGATGTCATATAAGCATCTTCTCCGAGTCGAAATCCGTAACTGTAGTTACTATGGATCAGAGAAAGATTTGAAAATAGTTTATCACTAAAAAGGTGGTTCCAACGGACAGTTCCGGTACGATTCCCCCAACTGGTTCCCAATACATCCTTAAAACCAAAGACATCTTCTCCAAAATACCCCGAAATGAAAATACGGTTGTTGTCATTGATCTTATAATTCAGTTTTGCATTGAAATCATAAAAATATAATTGCGTATTATCCGGCACCTGTTCCAGATCAAGTGCTTTCAGGATCAGATCGGCATAACTTCGTCTTCCGGAAATGATAAAGGACATCTTGTCTTTAATGATGGGGCCTTCAATGGTCAATCTTGATGAGATCAATCCTATACCCGCCTTAATACCAAATGCTTTATTATTTCCATTATTCATCTGAACATCAATGACAGATGAAGCCCTGCCACCGTAATTTGCCGGGATCCCCCCTTTATACACCATAACATCGTTTAAAACATCGGAGTTGAAAACGGAAACGAACCCCAGTAAATGTGATGGACTGTAGACGGTTGCCTCATCCAGAAGAATAAGATTTTCATCGTTGGCACCTCCGCGAACATTAAAACCCGTACTACCCTCAGAAGCACTACTGATCCCCGGTAAAAGCTGAATGGTCTTTAGTATATCCGCCTCACCAAACAAAACCGGCATCACGGAAATATCTTGGATGTTCAACTTTGCCACGCTCATTCGTGTTGATGTCAATGCTTCATCCGGTCGTTCAGCTTGAACGGTCACTTCATTTAAAGCGATTATGGATTGAGTGAGTTCAATATTAAAAAGAGTATTCTCATTAAGATCAACCGTTTTTGTAACGGGATCATAACCAATAAATGTAAAAACAAGAGTATGCACCCCTTTAGGTAAGCTTATGGAATAAAAACCATAAGAATTACTGAACGTTCCAACAGATAGATCTTCTACTGACACGGCAGCTCCGATCAAATCTTCTCCCGAAGCGGCATCTGAGATCGCTCCGCGAAGTGTAAAGTTTGTCTGAGCCGTCAAAAGCGTAATCGACATGATCAAAAAGGTGATAATAAATTTTTTCATTATGTGCCTCTAAAGATTCTATCAGTAAATGTAATTTATGATCCATTGTTGCAAATTATTACAACTGTCCGGTACATCTACTGATTAATTACAGCTAATATATGAATAATATTTATAAGTTGATAATTATTTTAATCTAATGCATTAACTGATCAGGACATACAGGTATATCGAGAAAAAGTGGCACAAACTGCCGATCAACACAAAGAAATGAAAGATCGCGTGATTCCCCGGGATCTTTTTAATGCCGTAGATCACGGCTCCCAGTGTATAGGAAACACCTCCCGCAAAAAGAAGGATAACACCCTCGATCGCCAGATTTGCTATCAGCGGTTTTAAAGCAACCACCACGATCCATCCCAATAAAATGTACATGATCGTCAAAACCAGATTAAAGCGACCGGTAAAGAATAGCTTAATGACCACGCCGCAAATTGCCAGTCCCCAGATCACGGCCAACAGGGTCCAGCCGATCCGTCCTTCCAAGGTGATCAACATAAAGGGGGTATATGACCCCGCGATGAGCACATAGATCGACGCGTGATCAAATACCTGCAAGCGATTTCTATGCTTAGGATCTTTGCTTCCGTGATAGAGCGTGGAAGCGGTATAGAGTAAAATGAGCGATAGTCCAAAAACCAGCGCACTGATGATGCGGACAGCTTCACCGCCGGGGATCGTTCTAAGAAGTAAAAGGACGAGCGCAAAGATACTTGCAATGATACCCGATAAATGTGAGTAAACATTGATCTTTTCTTCACGGTCGGAATATGTCGTGCGTTTTTTAAGGGGTTGAGTTTGTTTCAATTAAGATCCTTCGTAGTTGATCATTCAAATATTACCCAATTTTCAAGTGTGCCTTC
>CAZSGO010000170.1:0-4320 GCA_964606395.1 uncultured bacterium | reverse complement strand
GCGGAACAGATCATTAACTCTTCCTTATGCGGACTGGGAAAATCAGCCCCGAACCCTGTGCTTTCAACCATAAGATATTTTAAAGATGAATATTTGGCTCATATCAATGAAAAGAAATGTCCGGCAGGCGTTTGCCGTGATCTTGTAAATTTTCATATTGACGAAGAAGCTTGCACGGGCTGTACGATTTGTGCTCGTAAATGTCCGGTCAATGCCATTGAAGGTGTTGTAAAAGGACCTCATAAAATTGATCAGGATATTTGCATTTCATGCGGGGCTTGTTTCGAGGCTTGCAAATTTGAAGCGGTGATCAGATCTTAATTAATAAATAACGAATAGATACTATGCATATTATACTCAACGATAAAAAAGTTTCCTGTAAAGAAGGCCAAAGCATTCTTGAGGTAGCTCGAGAGAATGGAATAGATATCCCCACATTGTGTCATGAACCCGAACTTAATGCTTACGGTTCCTGCTGGGTATGTTCCGTAAAAGTGGAAGGTGTGAGAGGCTTTGTGACCTCTTGCGGAACGAAAGTTCGCGAAGGCATGTCGGTATTTACCGATTCACCCGAGGTTAAAAAAGCAAGAAAAACAGCTCTGGAACTTTTATTATCAGACCATTACGCCGATTGCGAGGCGCCGTGCAAGATAGCGTGTCCCGACCATGTGGATATTCAGACCTATGTTTCGCTTATTGCCAATGGCAAGTTCAAGGAAGCTGTAGAAGTGATCAAGAACAATTTGCCCTTGCCCTTATCCGTAGGCCGCGTATGTCCCGCATTTTGCGAAATGGAGTGCCGGCGTACACTGGTGGATGAACCTGTCGCGATCCGTCAATTAAAACGCTGTGCGGGAGATCTTGAACTGGACGAAGATTGGTTCTATTTACACGAAAAAAAACCAAATAAAGATAAAAAAGTCGCAATTATCGGTGCAGGACCTGCGGGGTTGACCTGTGGATATTATTTAAGCACTGAAGGCTATGAGGTCCATATATATGAATCGGCACCTCAAGCGGGCGGTTGGCTTCGCTATGGTATTCCGGAGTACCGCTTGCCCAAAGCCATTCTTGATCGTGAGATCGAGATCATGTGCAAGAACGGCATGCAGATCCATTATAATAAGACTATGGGAAAAGATTTATTTCTTGCTGATCTTTCAAAAGATAACGATGCCGTTTTTATCGGGATCGGTGCCCAATTGGCCTCTCCCATGAGAGCTAAAAACGCCGATATCGAAGGATGTCTGCTGGGTGTGGATTATCTCCGGGCCGTTGCAATGGATCAAGCCCCGGAGCTCGGTAAAAAAGTTGCGATCGTGGGGGCGGGAGATGTAGCCATTGATTGCGCCAGAACGGCCCTTAGGACCGGAGCGGATGTTACCCTACTGTACAGACGGACCAGAAATGAGATGCCGGCGGAAAAATATGAAGTGGATTCGGCCGAAGAGGAAGGTGTTAAACTGGAATTTCTGGTAAATCCCATTGAGATGATAGCTAAGAATGACCGTCTTCATACCGTTGTGATCGAAAAAATGAAATTGGGTGAGCCGGATGAAAGTGGTCGCCGCCGTCCCGAACAGACGGGGGAGACCTATACGGAACAGTTTGATACCATTATTGCCGCCATATCACAAAAAATTGATGTTTCATGGCATGATGACGAACGTAACAAGGTTGAGCACGATCTCAAGCTTTCCAAGTGGAGTACCGCTGAAGCCGACGATGTGACCATGCATTGGAATGATAATATTTTTGCCGGCGGAGACTTCCGCGTAGGCCCCGCAACGGCCATTGAAGCGGTTGCTGACGGAAAGATCGCAGCTATTTCCATTGATCGTTTCCTTCGCGGTGAGTTCATGGAAACTAAAGGGAAGTTCAATTCAAGAAAATCCGATAAAATAAAAGATATGGACATAGAGGAATTTTCAGAGATCCCTCGAAAAGACCGTTTAAAAGCACGTGAATTATCTCTTAATGAGCGTCAATTGAATCATAAGGAAGTCGAACAAACATTCGATCAGGCCGATGCAAGCAGAGAAGCCGAACGCTGTCTGGAATGCGGCTGTATGGTAAATACCAGCTGTTTATTACGGGAATATTCAACGGAATACGAAGCAGATCAACTGCATTTTTCGGGTGAATTGACCAAGCACCCCATTGATGATACCCATCCTTTCATTTTAAGGGATGCCAATAAGTGTATCAATTGCGGACGATGCATCAGGATATGTGCCGAAGTCCAGGGACCTGCCGTTTTAGGCTATATCTATCGCGGTTTTGCTTCTGTTGTGGGACCGGAGTTTGGTGAAAAATTGGAAGATACTGTTTGTACGACTTGCGGGAAGTGTATTGAGGTCTGTCCCACCGGCGCTTTACTGCCTAAAACCAGGAATTATAAGCTTAATCCAACTTACTTTGTTTCGCGCGATACCCGCTGTACCGAATGCGGTATTGCCTGTTATGTGAGCGTTCACGAAGAAGGGGATACCATTCTTCGGGTAGATGCTCAAAAAGATAATGATTATAACGGTCTTGATATCTGCTATAAAGGTCGCTTTGATTGGCAGAACCTTGACCTTCAATATGCCGCTGAGAGCCTGCAAGAGCTGGATGTACCTGCTGATACAGTTATGAACATATCGCCCGCTATGAGCAATGATATGATAGCTGACGCCCTGGCCTATGCCAAGGATAAGGGACTTGACGTTGTATCTTGCGAGTTCAAAGCCGATCCATGTGAAAAAATCGCCGGGCTCAAAGATCTCGCCGATGCTGAAGCGCTTGTTTTGGTAGGGACCTTAAACCAAATGATCAAAGCCAAAGCCCGCTCATATCAACTTAAGGGAGCTAAGCTCATCGTTGTGAATGATACAGACGATCGTTTCAACGGACTCGCCGATGCCGATCTTTCCGAATTATCGGCACTTGAGATCGAAAAAGACGTCAAGACAGTCTTTATTTACAATCGCGAAGAACTTTCTCTCGAAGAGAAAAATGAGATCAAAGATATGATGTCAACTCTTGAATACTCAAGTGCTTGGGTAAATTCAAATTATCTTAACACACGTGGATTGGAAAGCTTTGACCTTAAGATAGTTGATGAGCTCGACACAAAGAACGTCATCGTCTTTGGTAAAACCCCCGAAAACCTCTCAGCCGATAAGATCTATCGATTGCCTTTAAGACCGTTTCATGTAAAAGGCAGGATCGTCAGCGATCCAGGTGAAGAATTTACCCTATAATGCAATAAATAAAAAATATAATGTGGGGTCGGACCCACGTGTCCGACCAACTAAGAACTACCCCCAAAATTCCTTTTTTTCACGGCGGTTTTGCAATATCTTAAGACCTTTAAAATGGAGATGTCATGCTCAACACAATCCTCTTCGACCTTGACGCCACACTTCTGCCCATGAACATGGATGAATTTATACAAAAATATTTCCATGAAATGGCCAAGATGTTCCATGATCTGATCGATGGCAATTTATTGGCAAAATATATCATGGAGAGTACGGAATGCATGATAAAAAATACCGAGGATCGCAGGAATGAAGAAGTGTTTTTCGATCGTTTCTCGGAGCTTATCAATGGGGATCTGGCGGTCTTTCAAACCCGATTCGACGAGTTTTATGATACAGGCTTCCTTAATGTCCGCTTAAGTACGCATCAAAACGAATCCATGATCAAAGCGGTCAATTTATTACAGGATAAAGGTTATACCCTTGTGTTGGCCACCAATCCGCTTTTTCCCATGAAGGCGAATCATCACCGTATCAACTGGGCCGGATTAAGCCCCGATGATTTTTCTTACATTTCATCTTTTGAAAACAATAAATACTGTAAACCCAATCTGGACTATTACCGCGAAGTGTTGTCAGAGATCAACAGAACAGCGGAGGAATGCATGATGGTGGGAAACGACGCGCTTGAAGATATGGTCGCTGCAAAGCTGGGCATCAAAACCTATTTGATCGAAGATCACATGCTCAATAAACATAATGTGGAGATCAAGGCTGATCATCGGGGATGGTCTAATGATTTTTATACTTTTGTGAAAGCATTACCGGATTTGAGAGAATAGAGTCGTTGGTGCGCTTATTGGTCATCAATATAATATTTTAAAATAACTGATAAATAATTAGGAATCTTGTAATTATGAAGGTATAATGCTGACCAAAGGATGTATTGTATAGAGAAGATTATTTCGTACCTATATAAATTTTTGTTGTCCTGCTGTCGTTAGACTACGTGCGTAAGTAAAATGATAGGGAATATAATTTAACGCACAGATAAAGGAATAGATATGAACATCTA
>CAZSGO010000169.1:0-4378 GCA_964606395.1 uncultured bacterium | reverse complement strand
CTGAATAATACCACTAATAAAATTAGTGTGTATTTTTTCATGGCGAGTCTTCTTATTTTAATTTTTCGAGTTCGTTGCCTTTGAATTTCACAGAGACAACACTGGAAACCCCTTCTTCCTGCATCGTAATACCATAGAGATAATCGCAGGCGTGCATAGTCAATTTATTGTGTGTGACAATAATGAACTGCGTTCTTTCGGTGAAATGTTCAAGTGCGTGTGTAAATCGCTTGACATTGGTATCGTCCAAAGGTGCATCGACCTCATCAAGGATACAATAAGGTGAAGGTTTGACCAGGTAAATGGCAAAAAGTAACGCAATTGCAGTCAGGGCTTTCTCTCCTCCGGACAAGGCGCGCAATGATTTCATCTGTCGACCCTTGGGTCTGGAGAAGATCTCAACATCCGCTTCAAGCGGATCGCTTGATCCTTCGAGGCGGACATCGCATTCACCTTGTTCAAAAAAGAGCTTATATGTTTTTTTATAATTTTCGCGGATCTGAGTGAAAATTTCCGTGAATTGCTTGCGGGCTTCATTATCCAGTTTTTCGATCGTTTCCGTTATACTTGTTTCAGCGCCCAACAGATCTTCACGCTGTTCCTTTAAAAAATTCATCCGTGTGAACTGTTCATTGTATTCTTCGCGGACCGCCATATTGATCGGACCGATAAGTTCTATCCGGTGTGTCAGTTTCTGGATCTTGTCTTCCATTTCCGGCAAGTCCATATCCATGGGCTCATAAGGACGTTTTAAAATATCGATATGATAGCGATCGAACATCCGTTCTTTGAGCTGGTTTTGCCTCAAATGAAGATCATTGACCCGGACTTCAAGATCACGCAGTGTTTCAAAAGCATCTTCCCGGCGACGATGCCGTTCGGTAATAGCCTGTTCCACTTTCTGGATCTGATCGCGTTTAGTATTCAATTGTTTATAAACAGAATCTCTTTTTTCCCGTTCTTTTTCTCGTGCAGATTTCAGTCCGTCTAAAATATCTTTAAGTGATATCATTGTTTTTTCGCCATCATTGATCAATGCGCTTAGATCAATATGCTGTTCCTCTATTTCTTCAAGACGCTTGGTCATCTCTTCGATGGTTGCAGTGGCATTTTTATATTGGAAACGAACATTGTCTTTTTCTTTTTCACGGGCGATCAGTGCAACGCGCATATCCTGAAGCTCCGCATTCAATGTATCGCGCTTGGTCAGGATACTTGTGTATTCGGCACGAAAACGTTCGAGATCGGCTTGAGCTTTGCTCTCTTCTGATTTTATGGCATGCAAACTATCTTCGGACGCACTGACCTGACGATCTATTTCCAGTATGCGCTTCCCATAGTCTTCCACTTTCTTGTCGATCTCTTCCATGCTGTCGTGCTGATGTTCCACTGCATAGGAGAGGGCAGACATTTTTTTCTCAAGCTCCATGCGTTCATGCATGAGGGTTTTGGAATTTCGCGATCTTTCGCCGATTTCCTTTATCAGTGATTGACGTTTCTTTTCAAGTTCATCACTTTCTTTTTTACCGTTTTCCAAATCGGTCTTGAGCTGTTCGGCCAGTTTGTTCAATTCGTCGAGTTTTTCCTGGCGTCCGATGATCTGCTGACTGTTATTGCTGCCTTTTCCGCCCCTGATCATGGCTCGTTGGTCCATATAATCCCCATCGGGAGTTACATAACGAAAACGGCTGTCCTTCAGCGCGTCCTCGGACAGATCACGCAAAGAACTTACAACAAGGACATTCCCCAAAAAATAATCTATAAGTAAACGGTTTTCTTTATCTGCATGAACAACATCAACGGCATGGGCAAGCACATTGCGATCTTTAAACGGATTTCTGATCGGGGGTTTAACGCGTTTTTCCATGACATCAAGAGGGGCAATACTGACCCGGCCGCGTTGTGAGCGTTTAAGTTCTTCGATCACATCCATTGCATCGGATTTCTTTTCGGCAACCAGATATTTTGCCACATTCCCCAGTGCGATCTCGATCGCGGTGGTATAGTCTTTATCCACTGAGATCAATTCGGCAACGGTTCCTCTGATACCCGGGTGTTTTAAGGTCTTCATGACATATTTAACACCGGGATTATAACCTTCCAGCGATTCCACCAGATCTTCATAAAAAGCGGCATCACTGCGATTGCGTTCATAGGCCGTTTGCCTGTGTACGATATCGCGGTTAAGGTCCTGAATTTTATTTTCAAGTTCACGGCGCTCACCTTCGGAACCTTCTACCAGTACCGTGATCTTTTCGAGTTCTTTTTCTTTTGCGGCTAATTCTTTTTTAAGTGAGACGACCTGTTCTTCCTGTGATCCCGAACGAAGTATCAAGTGCTCCCGTCGCTGCATTTCTTCATCCTGAAGACGGGTATATTGTTTTCGTTGGTCACGCAATCGTAATATTTGCTGCTGAATATCCGCAAGGCGATTTTGCTGTTCGCGAACATCCTGACGCATGTCGTCAAGTTTAGCGGTTGCATTTTGGAATAGTTGCTGAACTTCTTCGAAATTGGTTCGGGCCGTATCCAACTCTTCACGCATCTTGATCAATTCGGGATCATCTTCACCCAATTGGGATGATAATGTTTCCTGTAGATCTATATTCGTTTGCAAGCGGGTTTTTGCATTTTCTTTCTCTGTTTGAAGGCGCTCTTTATTTCGTTGCGCATTTGCTATCTTTTCCTGCCAAACCAAACGCTTTGACGATTCGATATTGATCTTTTCATTCATTTCCTGCAGCACATCATTGATGCTCTGCATTTCTTTTTCAATGACCGTCAATTCGTTTTTATAACTGCCCAGCATCGCTTCTTCAATACCCAGCTGTTTTCCCGTTTCTTCATTTTTCAATTGATTATTGGAAAGCTGTTTCTCAAGCGGTACGATCTTATCTTCATAATCATACCATTTGGTCTGGGCAAGTGTGATCTCAAGTTTTTTCAGTTCTTCCGCATAATCTTCATATTTTTCATAACGTCCCAGTTGGCGTTTCAAACTGCGAACATTGCTCTCGACTTCATAAACGATATCTTCCAGACGGGCAAGATCTTCCTGAGTGGCATCAAGTTTGCGTTTTGCAGAACGTCGTTGAGATTTGTATTTATTGATACCGGCGGCTTCTTCAAATAAAAGTTTTCGCTGGGTTTTATCTTCATTCAGGATCTCTTCAACCATTTTCAGTTCGATCACGGAATACGCATTGTTGCTCATACCCGTATCAACGAATAGATTTTGTATGTCTTTGAGACGAACGGGAACTTCATTAAGCAGATACTCGCTACTGCCGTCACGATAGAGACGGCGACCGACCTGAACATCGGTATAGGCAACACCCAGCTTACCGGTCCGGTTATGAATGGTCAGTGAAACTTCGGCATAATTAACGGGTTTACGGTTCTTGGAGCCCGAGAATATGATATCCACCATGGATTCTGAACGGAGCAGATGCGTTTTTTGTTCACCCATCACCCAGCGAATGGCATCGACAACATTACTCTTGCCACATCCGTTGGGTCCGATGACCGCCGTAACACCTTGCCCGAACTGTAAAACAGTTTTCGTTGCAAAGGATTTAAACCCAATAATTTCCAGTTTAGATATATACATTTTCAGTTTCTATTTTAACCGTGCAATTTAAGAAATAATGTGCCTTTTTCAAACAGAAATAAGCGCATAAACATTAGGTTTAAGAGGTTTATGGTTTATGGTTTAAGAGTTCAACCCCTCTACAAGTTCGGGGTTGGGAATGTTGGATGATCATTGCCCCGGGGTTTCACCCCGGGTTATTGTATGTTGAACCCCTCCATACGTCGGGGTTAACCACAAAATATATTTTTTACTTTTACTCAATAATTGTCAATTGTCCTTTTTCAATTGTCAATTATTAACCCGCCGGCCAGCTAAACTTCCGTCCGCCCATGAGATGCAAATGGATATGTTCCACTTCCTGTCCCCCGTCGGAGCCATTATTAAAGACAAGACGATAGCCGTTCTTCAGTCCAAGATCATTTGCAATATTTTTGGCTGCAACGACGATCCGGCCCATAAGTTCAGCATCTTCGGAGCTTAAATTTTCAATACGAGCTATGTGCTTTTTGGGTATAATTAAAATATGTTCCGGCGCCTGGGGATTGAGGTCACGAAATGCAAGCAAGTGATCGTCTTCGTATACGCTTGTCGAAGGGATCTCTTTTGCAGCGATCTTGCAAAAAATGCAGTTGTTCATAATGTACTCCTGTCTATCTTTGTTCAACCCCTCCAGCCATCGCTCTACGAGCTACGGCCGGCAGGCGACAAGCTCGGGGTTGAGAATATTGAATGTTCATTGACCCGGGGTTTCACCCCGGGCTATTTATGTTTAACCCCTCCATTCGT
>CAZSGO010000168.1:0-4403 GCA_964606395.1 uncultured bacterium | reverse complement strand
AGCAAAATTTGTTTGATGCATATACTGCAACCTTTTTTAAATGTATTATATTGAGGTAAAATTAATGAATATTATTCGAAATTGCAATCATACAAGACTTGTATTCTGTTGATTTGTCGATTTGTTGATTTGTTGTTCTGTCAATATAAACATCCGTTGATTCTTCGATATTATCAAATTAATACCCGATTTTAATCGCTTTGTTGCGATTTCAATTCGTTGATTTGTTAATTTCGATATTAAAACTATTTTATACAATTTCTTAAAACATAAGACAAAGGGACGGTCGCGCTTCGCTATTCGTAGCTCCGATGCTTGGCAGCGAAGTATAGACCATCCCTACATTTTCATTTTAAAATCTACGTAACAGATCACAGCTTATTTCATTAAGATCATCTTCCTGGTATCTGTGAAATTACGTGTTTTCATTCTATAGAAGTACACGCCGGAACTCAAGGCCGATGCATCCCAGGTGATCGAATAATAACCGGCTGACCTGAAACCCTTAATAAGCGTTTCCACTTTTCTTCCGGCAAGATCAAAGATAGACAAATCGAGCTCCGTATCCGCCGATAAGCGATAATTTATGACCGTTATCGGATTGAAAGGATTGGGATAGTTTTGCTCTAAAACAAATCCGGCCGGGATAGAGGTATTATTATCAATTTGTGTTGTTACGGTCTCTCCAAGAATGGCAAGTGAACTGAAGTGGGCGACTCCTGAGAAGATCCTGTTAAAATTAAGATCTACCGTGGTGGCACTAATTCCCGTTGAATCGAACATAAGGCTATCGTCTTCAACCATTGCAAAATACATGCTAAGGGTATAGGGATCAATGCCCATTTTATCCAATAATCCGCGTTTGAAAACCAATCCAACGATCAGTGGCGTCTCAAAATAATAGGGTTCTTGGATCGTATCATTTACCATTACGTTAAATTCAACACCGCCAAGTACACCTTCATGGCCCCAACCGACGCTGTCTCCGCGGATCTCGGCAAATTGAGGTAGACTGATATGTATCCGGATATCTTCGGTCAATGAACCGATCGGGAAGTATATCTGTCCTCCGTTCAGCACGTTCATGGGATGAGGCAACCCGCCTAATGTCCATATTTCACCTTCAGTCAGTTCCTGCATAACAGAGTAACCGAGCAGGTTTGGACTATCACGCGTGATCGTGATATTATTTATGGTCGTATCCGCCGTTGAATCCTGAACGATCACTAAAGCCGATGCGGACATATCGCCCAACTCAACCTTTACTATGGCATAGCCCGTTGCCGACACATCAAGTAGTCCGTTTTGATCTATTGAGCCGATCGGCATGCCGTCCAAACTCCAGGTAAAGTTTGTATCCAGCTCCGGCCCCATACTGTCACTTAGTGTTTTTTCATAAACCGTATATTGAACCTGATCGCCGATCGCAATGATCGTGTCCCTGGGAAGAAGTATAAAGTCACAGTAGTTTTCGGGTTCTTCAGGAATTCCGGCCGGGAAGACACTGACATAGGCCCATGCCATCAAGTCTCCAACATAAACTTCGATCATGCCCTCTCCGGCACGATCTGCAATGAACAATCCGCTTGTACTGTCCAGAGTACCCAGAGAATCCGGACGTAAATGCCAAATGCCAACGGTATCGGCCTCAATTTCATTCGTATCGATATATACGACAGAATATTGAAGCGTATCGCCAATGTACATCTCCATGTCGTTCTGAACGATCTCCACGCAAGGCAACAGAGGACCGGGGTCTTCTTCATTTGCATCTACAGTGATCGCGATCGTATCGCTCAGTTCGCCTAAAGTAGCGATCACGACACCCTCGCCTTCGTTTTTGGCTACAAGCTGTCCCCACATAGTGACCGATGCCAGCTGGTGCGGCTCAACCGACCAGACTGCTGTTGTATCTTTTTCCACGGCCAAAGAATCTACGTATACAATTTCCAATTGGATCGAATCACCTACCGTCAGTTCGAGTTCCTCCGGAATAATCTGTAGATGCTGAGCCATGATCGCCCCGGTAAAAAGGGTCACCAATAGAACCAGCTTTACAAAAACATTAATTTTTGATCTTAACACCATCGCTTTTCTCCTTTGCTTACATTTAACTTATCCTATTATTTAGACACATACAAATTAAGAAAAAGTTAAAGGCCCATACTCTTTTCCCATAATCGCAAACATTCATTGTCGTTCCTTATGGTAAGTTTTGGGGAATATTTTAAAAATGATCAAATGTCCCAAAACTGAACTTTTAAATACTACTGCACTTGAAAGACGAGTAATATTTCATAATATAAGGATTATTCGGAATACAAGAGTTGACTGCCATTTTATGATCTTTCTCCGGTTATTAAATTCTCGTCATTTTATAAAATGCGTTTGTCCATGAATCCACGAATTATATTTTATCTAAATACATTAATTTACTATAATCTTTTTATTATATTTTTTGTAAATACATATTGACATTATATTATTAGTAGTATATTTTTATTAGTCAATTCTAATGACATTTGATATTCAGTATTAAAAACCAGCGATCATATTCCGCATTGAACAATCAATTACTTTATTGCAATTATTGTTAAACATTGATCCACTTATTGCTACACTTAAAGGAACACCTCATGAAAAAGCTTATTGTTATTTTTTCTGTTCTCTTGATCTCCACTGGCATATTATTCGCTCAGGAAGCAACACCGAACGGATCGGGTACCATAGAAGACCCTTATGTCGTTTCATCTCTTGATGTCCTAAGGTGGCTCTCGGAAAACATCCCCTTCTGGGATGCACATTATATTCAAACTGTCGATATCGATGCCTCGGAGACCAACCCATCCGATCCGGATTATAATCCAAGCGGATCATGGTCAGGTGGTGCAGGCTGGAGCCCCATCGGGAATTCTACAGATGCATTTACCGGTTCATATAATGGGCAGGGACATACCATTGAAGGACTTTATATTAACAGTCCGGGCGTACATTATATAGGTTTGTTCGGATATACCAGTAATGCGGTCATTGACAGCCTCGGCTTAAAAGATATTGATTATACCGGAGGTTCCTATACGGGTGGTTTTGTCGGTTATTGCTATTCTTCAGATATTAATGAATGTTATGCCACCGGCAGTATCTCGGCAATTAATAACTCTGGGTTATTGATCGGCTGGGGTAACTCCACCTATGCGGATGACAATACTGTGATAAATAACTGCTATACTTCCGGCAGTGTTTCGGGTAGTGGCGATTATATCGGCGGATTGATCGGCAATACTTCATATAAGTGTTTTGTTAGCAATACATATTCAACAGCAAGCGCTTCAACCGTCTATACCGACAAGGGGGGATTGATCGGACATAACTATTATTCTTCTCCCTATATCAATATAAGCACCTCTCTTTGGGATACGGAAACATCGGGTTTATTAATATCCGAAGGGGGTACGGGTAAAACTACTGCCGAAATGAAAACCCTTTCTACCTTTACCAATGAAGGTTGGGATTTTATGGGTGAAAGCGCTAACGGCTCCGGAGACATTTGGAAGCTAGATCCAAGTGTAAATTCCGGCTATCCATTTCTTGCATGGGAAGCCAATACCGAATCGGCAACACCCGTTACTCTCTCGTCTTTTACAGCCCAAAATAATAATGCCGGTATTGTTCTGGCTTGGACTACCGAAAGCGAAGTTGAAAATTTAGGCTTTATCCTCGAGCGCCGCTTAAAAAATGAAATAGAATGGGAAAATGTCTGTAACTATCAAAGCTCGCCGGCTCTTGTTGGCCACGGCACTTGCACTGAATCACACAATTATCAATATTTCGACAATACGGTGATCAATAATATGTGTTACGAATACAAACTTAGTGATATCAGTGAAAATAACGTGATCACAGATCTTAGCATTATTGAAATACTTACAAACACTACCACGATAGAGATACCCGGAGAATTTGGACTTATCAAGGCCTACCCGAATCCTTTTAACCCCTCAGTGAACATTTCATATTCATTAGAAGAGGAGGCTCAGGTGCGGATTTCCATTTACGATATTCGCGGTAATCTAATCGAAACACCGGTAAATGGCATCACGTCAAAGGGAAAACATAACATCCTTTGGCAACCCATGAATATCGGAACCGGAGTATATTTTGTTCAATTGTACTCAAACAACAACTATAGTATGCATAAGATCGTTTTTGTAAAATAGACTTTATTTTATATTATAACAAAGCAGCCGGTCCCTAAGGATCGGCTTCTTTCGTTTTAGCGTTTTATTTTTTTACAGCCCACCACCTTTAATATATTTATTATCAGTCTATTACCTCTCAAAGTGTATTTTTTTAATTATGAATCAATAATATTTTTTTGTAAAATGAATATATTTAGCAATTAC
>CAZSGO010000167.1:0-4433 GCA_964606395.1 uncultured bacterium | reverse complement strand
GCTGGTGGTTGACAGCCTGAAAGTAACGGATAATCATTATTCCGTTATCAGCGAATTTTTTGCGGTTGGTGTGGGTGGCAGTCGCAGCGTCAATGTCACGTTTACGCCAACGGCGATACCTGAGGTCGGTGGTGAGTTAGTCATTTACAGTAATGACCCGCTGCAGCCGGTTCTGGGTGTTTTGCTGAAAGGGCAGGGTCGTGAATTAAATTATTCATCCATCCTACGCCTCAACCTACGCCAAAGCTTCGGCTGACAAGAAGGCCAGGGTCTGCAAACGTTATTAATTCGCAAAGCACTTCAAATCAATCAAAATCCATACAAATTCGAACCAAGATATTCATCGTTTATAGTTTTTAGTTTTTAAACGGAATAAAAAAATGCCTCCTGTTCAGAATGAAAAGAAGGCATTTTTAAAATTTACTATTTAATTAATTTCCATCTATTGTCTATTTGCGTGGTTGGTCCAAATTCAATGATATAATCCCGTAAGGCTTCGCGCATCATTAAACCGGTATTGTTTCGGCGATCTATACCAATATCCATGAGGCGGTCATACCCCGAATTTCCTTCGGCAAGATAATCCGACACGGCGATCTTATAAACGGCATTAGGGTCAAAGTCTTTACCCTGAATTTTGATGATATTCGCACGATCGCGTTCCGGTTTGCGTTTATCAACAACCACCTCAAGTCCCGAAACCAGCATTCCGCGTGAATTCCCCATGACGCGATCTTCGATCAGGGCATCCAGCTCGGCTCCACTCATTTGGAAAACGGTGATCCTGTTCCCGAATGGCAAGAAACGGAACAGACTTTCATAAGTCAGGGGACCGGCTTCAAGATCGGAACGCAGTCCGCCATAATTTGAAAAAGCAACATCGGCATTTGAGGCCCATGCAACGGCATCGCATAGAAGGTTGCCTAAAATGGATTGACCTTCATTGGCACGGCGTAAAGGTGCGGGAAGAACGGCAATAACTTCGTCAAAGCCTTCTTCTGCAATAGCCCGTTGAACTTCGATCATGCTGTCTATATCGGTATCGACCCAAAATTCATCTTCAAGCAAGGTAACATAAGCTGTCTGGTCAACTTCAAAATCATAACCGGCCAGCGTTTTTGTTTTCTTATGAATGTAAAAATTTACTATTCCCAGGTTTGAACCGTTGCCATAGTTTTGAAAAATAAGCGTATGGTTGATAGGGTCTTCGTAGGGTAAAGGGAATCCTTTGTGAACATGGCCGGTGAACATGACATCAATGCCGGGAACCGAGACGGCTATTTCCATGCCGGGAGCGCCGATCTTGTTTTCGTCGGGCCATTCGCCTCGTTGCAGTTCTTCTTGCAGTTGGGCGGCTGCTTTTTCGCGTTCATAGGGTGTCCAGGTGTGCGTAGAAAGTATAATGATTTCCGCACCCTCTTCTTTCATGATGGGGATCCATTTCTTGGCGGTTGCAATCTCGGGTAAAAAGGTTAGACCTTTAACATGTTCCGGGAAACTCATTGAGGGAGTGACCGCGGTACCAATACCGAGAATACCGACTTTAATACCGTAGATCTCTTTTATGATGTAGGGTTGTAAAAAATGTGCTATTTCTCCGGTCTGGTCCACAATATTGGCGCCCAGAAAAGGAAAGTTCGCTTCAGCCGAACGTTTTTCAAGCTCGGTATAGCTTTTGTCAAAATCATGGTTACCCACCGTAACCAGATCGTATTCCACCTTATTCATGAATTCAATGATCGCAGCACCGGCAGTCTTGGAACCGACAGGAGTGCCGGAGAAAAAATCGCCTTCGTCGATCAATAGAACGCCAAAACCTTCGGCCTCACCCTTTGCTCGCAAGTTACTTGCAATACGGGCGATGGCGGCGCCGCTCCCGATCTTGGGCGGGAATTGCGGATTCATGTAGGTTGCTTCCGTTCGGGTAATGCCACCATGCACATCATTGGTAAATAAAATCGTAATGCGCTGGTACTCATCAGCCGGGAATTTCGCCGCAAACACCGCTCCCAAAAGGAGGGTTAGAGCGACGGTCTTTTTTAATATACTTAACATAAGTTGCCTTTTGTTTTTACTCGTTACAAATCACGAGTTACGGGTCACGTTATTAAAAAGTATATGAAAGTGAAACATTCACTCTCAGGCCATTCTCTTTAACTTTATCTAAGGTTGCCCGCACTTCGTCTTCAACAGGGAAGAGGTCCGAGTAATAATACATGTTTTGATAGATCAAAATACCGATATCCAGTGTCAGGTTATCCGATGACCAGCCTGAGCCGACGTTGATCGTGGAGCGGTTCATGTCATTGTTCATGGGGTTTTTCTCGTATGTAAAGCCAAAGCGCAGTGGAATGCCGGTAAAGAATTCATGCTCGATGCCTGCACGAAGTGCCCATGAGGGAGAATATCCGGGGACAAAGAGCGAAACCATAGAATCGGCGGAATTAAAGTATCCTGCGGCGTAAGCCGACCAGTCCGTCAGATCAAACTGAGCATACAAGGTTGTTTTTAATTCATTGCTGGGGATATAACGCAGAGATAATGAATAGGTATTGGGATGATCGATAATGACCTTGTAAGCCGAGTCGGCATCAACCGTGTAAGCCGGAAGCAAAAGTGAAGAATCTATGCCGGCGATCATGTGGGTGCCTTCCATGGTGTAAATACCTGCAAGGGTCGAACTTAAACCGATTTGTAAACGATCGCTGACCTTTGCGGTCAAGCCGATATTGACGTTAGACCCGGTCCCGTTCGTGGGCGCTGCAGGGAAATAGGTGGTATCGGAAGATGCCAGTTTGGGGTCGCTCAAAATAGGAATAACCCCGAACCCCTCTTCAAAACCCGAACCGAAATAATGCGTGTAGGCATATCCGACCGCAAAACGTTTGCCGATATCATGTGCCAGAGCAATATTCAGTCCATGGGTCATTCCGGAAAAACTGATCTTATGATATCCCGCCAGAGGGTCGCGGTTATATGCGCCGCTTCCAAGATCGGAACGTATCTCTTCTTGATAATCATAGTTGAAATTCTCTAAAGAATACCAACCGGCCGAAGCGGAAAATCCTTTTTGAGAATAGTACACGGCCAGGTCGCCTTCGAGTCGCTGATAACGATTGGATACATAGTCGTTTTCGGCAAGATAATCACCAAAACTATCCTGTACGGGGAAAGATCTCCGTTCAATGAAGGATGACATGTTCAGGTTAGAATAAACGACCAAGGCATCGGCTGTTTGGTAAAGCGTTGCCGGGTTGTTCAGTCCGGCGAGCGGATTCAGTTCCAATGCCAGGGCATTACCGCCAAGGGCCAAACTGCGAGCCGAGTTTTTGCTGATGGTCTCCAAGCCCATGTATTTAAAATAGGCTTGGCCGAACAGGCTTCCCGCGCTCAGCGTTATAATAAGTAATAAGATTAAAAGGTGTTTACGAGTCATACTCATTCCTTTATAAATAATTAAAATCGATAATCCAATTGTAGTCTAAAATCATTTGTAGACATACGATAATTTATATCACTCAATTGAAGAAGACTGCCATCATCAAGTAAGATGTAAGCTTCTACAATGTTGTCCTGGTCCAGTCGCGTATCGACGGTGTATTTAAAACGCAGGGACAAATTGTCCGTGATCCTGGTAAACAAGGTGATCCATCCGCGGAAAGCATCCACCGGTGAATTCGTTACGCGAAAATCCGTATCTTCAAAATTCCAGATGAATCCGTTATAGACCATACCCGAGGCAATGATCTTAAGGCGGTCATTGAAATTATGCGTAAAACCGGCACGAAGTCCGCGTGAGGGTGAACCGGCATTTCCAACCATGGATGTTCCGCCGCTGGTTGTGTAAACAAGACGGGCACGCGGTGAGAATTCCGTGTAACCGTAGATCAGGTCAAAATAGAGCCGATCGAAGCGTGAGAGGCGGAATTCGTTGGTCAGAATGGTTTCATAAGAGCGATACACATTGGATGTGAAAAAGTTCTCATTATAACGGCTTTGCCATTTTTGACGGAGTCTGATACGATAATTGAAAACCGGACGATATTCCATACGGGCGACCAAGCGATTGTATTTGGCACGGTCTGCCACGCGTTCCCAGATATCATGCTCTACCGTTGCAATAAGCGAACGGGAAAGTTGGTATCTCATGGAATAGTAAAGTCCTTTTTCAGACTGCGGTTGAGACGAACCGGAATACAAGAAACCGTAAGCGTCATCCATGAGGTAGTAAATGTCTTCATAGATCGTAGTTTTGTATCGGGCGTAATTCGAGAAGGAGCGTTGATAAGGATTATCGTAGTCAAGATCATAGTTCCGGTAAAGGGCCATGAAGTTGAAATTCTCAAACTGCCAGTACATGTTCATGACGTAGGCAAACGCATCGTCACTGAAATTAAAGACCTTTCCGTCTTTATCAAGAATACCGAGCTCGC
>CAZSGO010000166.1:0-4491 GCA_964606395.1 uncultured bacterium | reverse complement strand
CGATTGAATGAAGCATATTACAGTTCTTATACTTATGCTCGTCAGATCGTTCGTCAAGGTTTCTATTTCCAGAATCCTGTTGGTTTCGGTTTAGATCCTCTGCATACGACATCTTACGAAGTTGGTTTCCGTCGTGAAATTACCGACTTTGCCGCATTTGACTTGACTGCATTTTACAAAAATGTTAAAGGTTTGATCGAAGTGGTCAAACAGCTTCCTACGCCCGGATCAAGTATCCCCGGTTACTACGACAGATTTGAGAATGGAGATTTTGCAACACAAAAAGGTGTTGAACTTCGCCTGAACATGCGTCGTACAAACCGTTTGGCCGGAAGCATTAATTATACATTAACACTGGCTGAAGGTACTGCATCAAACAGTACGGCGGCACATGGTGCTCTTTATATGAACACGATCATGCCGTCTACGATCAATCCTCTGGATTTCTCACAGATGCACACCGGTTCAATCAATCTTGATTATCGCTTCGGAGATAATGATGGCGGTCCTATTCTAGAAAACATAGGTGCCAACTTATTGATCGGTTTCTCCAGCGGTCACCCTTTCACAAATGTTGATGTAAAGGTTGGTGGTCAATCTGATCCATATACCGCAGGTATCGATTACATGGATGATACTCGTGATAGAATGGCTTTAGAGCCCATTGGTTCTTCTACAACACCTTGGCAGTTCACGACTGACTTGCGTTTGGATAAATCATTCAAACTCGGTGCGTTGGACGCTAATGTCTTTGTAATGGTAACCAACCTCTTTAACCGTAAAAATGTAGTCAATGTATATGAATTCACTGGAAACGCCGAAGATGATGGTTTCTTAACTGACCCTGTTCGTTCTGGAACAACGATTGCAAACAATGGTGGTCAGGATTACATAGATATGTATACCGCAATTAACTTGGTCAATGGCCAGGCCTATTGGGAAAGCATTCAAAGAGAGCTTTACGGCAATCCGCGCCAGATCAACCTTGGCGTTCGCTTATCATTCTAACATTGATGAAATGTATAGTTAAGGAGATAATGATGAAAAAAATAATTACTATAGTAACCATTGTCGCAATGCTCTTTGCTATCGGCTTGGTGGCCAAACCAGTGGACGGCCAGCCCCTTGCAAAGACAACGGCAACGACAGCCGGCCAGGTTACCCGAACCCTTTCGAATATTTCGAACTGGGCATATTGGGTATACAGTAATGGTCAGACTGCACACACTCCAAGCGGAGTCTCCGGAGGTATTTATCCTCGCGGTACTGCCGGTGCCATTTATCAGGATGGTTTTATTTGGGGTGGTAAATTTGATGCCAATAATGATGGCGTAGCTGAAGAGATTCGCGTCGGTGGACAGACCTATAATATAGGTACTCAACCCGGTCGTGTGATCACAGGCGGTAGATATGATGCCGGAACTTTCGTAGTGGCAGATGTTACCGATCCTTTGGTTCGTGTTTTCCGTATTCGACCGGATTATATGAACTTGACTCACGCTATGCTAATACAAGACGCGGCTGAACAAAACGAAATTTCAGCCTCAAGCGTTACAACCGCAATGACCCAGGAGATAATGGACCAATATGCCCTTGATTGGGAAGAATGGCCTACCGAATGGGGCGCACCATATTATGATCTTGATGATGATGGAGTTTACACGGCCGGTACTGATGAACCGGGTATAGCTCAAGCCGATCAAGTAGTTTGGTATGTGGTCAATGACTATAATCAAACAGTAACAACCAGTCTTTATGGCTCTAATCCTATTGGTGTTGAGCTTCAAACGACACTTTGGGCTTACAGTCAGCCTGGTGTTCGTTTGGGACAGATCATTTTCCGTTCCAATAAGATCATCAACAAATCAGGTACAACACTTGATTCTGTTTATGTATCTATGTGGGCAGACCCCGATCTTGGTGGTGCATCCAACGATTTTGCCGGATGTGATACTGCTTTAAGTTTAGGTTATTGTTATAATGGTGAAGCAACAGATGCCGATTATGACGCATTTGATCTTGCACCCCCCGCATTTGGATATGACTTTTTCCAAGGTCCCATGGTTCCGAGTGTAGGCGACACCGCTATTTCGGGTCTTGAATATGTTCCGAATAATAGAAACTTACCGATGACCTCTTTTGGTTGGTTTGCAGCCGGTTCGGCGATCGAAGATCCTGAATTGGGTGATTATCAAGGAACACTTGAATTCTATAATTTGATCAAAGGTTATAAACCTACTGATGATGCGGTTCCCGTTCCTTGGACAATAGGTAACGTAGCGGGCGCTGCCGAAACAAAATTCCCGCTTTCGGGTGATCCCGTAGCAGGTACAGGTGATCTAGATGGTACAGCAAGTTACTTTTCACCTGGTGACCGTCGTATGTGTTTGTCCTCAGGTCCGTTTACCTTTGCTCCTGGCGACGAACAAGAAGTGGTTGTAGCTATTCTTGGTGGTTTAGGTGCTGATAATATTGGATCAGTCGCTGATTTAAAACTGACAGATGCTGTTGCCCAAACTTTATTCAATGGATTATTCTTGGAAGTTCCCAAACCTCCGGTTACACCGAATGTTACGGTTCGCCCCCTTGAAAATTCCGTTGTACTTGAATGGGGTTCAGATGAAGCACGCGTAGCGCTGATTGAAGAAACAGAAGTATCCGGATATGTATTTGAAGGTTATAATGTTTATCAATTGCCTCATGGTACCGCAACAAAAGATCAAGCAGTTCGTATTGCAACTTACGACCTTGTTAACGGTATTAAAATGATATACGAAACACGCACACCAAATTTATATGAAGGTAAACCGGTTAGCGTCCCTATCATTTACGGTTCTGACTCCGGAATTGAACGCTTTATAAAAATCGATTGGGATTATATTAACGGAAAACCTTTATATGAAGGTAGCACGTATTATTATGCTGTAACTGCTTACAATCAGAATTTAGACCCAGGACGCTTGGCCGAACAGGCTCAGGAATCCGGGCTGATTGCATTGGCAGTTCAACTTCAAGAACCGACTCCAGGCACCGTATATGAAGATATACCTGTAGATGGCGCATTGACAACGGTTCATACCGGTAACAGTGATGGATTGGTTTCTGTTGTTGTTGTAGATCCCGGTGCGACAACCGGCCATGAGTATGCTCTTGGCTTTGTTTTTAATGCAGATAGCTCTGAAACACAATGGAACCTAACTGATATAGACTTGGGTACCGTTGTTTCTACGGGAAATCCTGTGCTAAACACACTGGAAGATAAAGAACCCACTGTTCTTGTTGATGGATTGGGCATTAAGGTTTCAGGACCTCCTGCCGGTATCAATCCCAACAAATACGGAGATTTTTATCGAAATAATTATGGACCTGATTATATAAGTTATGATTACGATTATTTATCAGGTTGGAACTTCAGTGGTGGTCGCTGGATATCCGGATACGATTGGGGTGCTCAAGCCCTATTTGGTGGTTTGGATAATGGCTTTAATTTCTTTGGAAGTACGATTACAAGCGGCGCTGATTTCTATGATGTAAAATTAGAATGGGCCGGTCTCGGTCTTGGTGTTGCATGGCCTGATTCGGCCGCTCTTGCAGCTGACTCTTCGTTGGCACATTCAAGAGAGCTTGCTGATGCAAGCATAGCATTAACCCCCGCACGTTGGTCTAAGGCTGTTGTACAAAGAAGAGATCAAGGCTATGCAATAAAAGACACGCTAGCTGATGTTCCTTTCGCTGTTTATAACACAGAAACCACACCACCAACACGACTGAAGATCTGTATTGTTGAAGACGATAATGCAGGTTCTGGAAATTATCTGTGGGATCTTGGATGGGATGGTTTTGATTTTGCCGCATCAGGTGGTCGTGAATATATCTTTATTCTTAATGACCCCTATTATGAGGCCGATGGCGTAACCATTGATTATTCCGATTACATGAGCACGGGAACTTTAGATGGAACATATGATAATGTTCTATACGCATTGTGGCCCGCAGGCAGAGGTGGTTGGTTCTATCTTGAAGAAGAGTTTGATGTTGAGATATATGCTTCCAATATCAATGTTGTAGACCAAGATGTATTTACTTTTACATCCCCAGCTGTTCTGGATGTAGATCTAGATATTGAAAAGATCAATGTGTTCCCTAATCCATACTATGCTTATAACGAATTGGCCACAACGGCTTATGATCAATATGTAACCTTTACACATTTGCCCGAAACGGCTACGATCAGGATCTTCAATCTTGCCGGTGTATTGGTAAAAACACTTGACCATACAGCTGATAATGGACAATTCCATAAATGGGATTTGACTAACGAGTCGGATATTCCCGTTGCAAGTGGTATGTACCTTGCACATATTGATATGCCCGATGAAGATGCCCAAAAGATCTTAAAGGTCATGATCGTTCAGAAGAAACAAATTCTGGAATACTATTGATGCCACATGAAAAACATAACGATATTAAAGGAGTGTTATGATGAAACTT
>CAZSGO010000165.1:0-4495 GCA_964606395.1 uncultured bacterium | reverse complement strand
AATATCGAGCAGATCATTTTTCAAAAAGGTCCGGCGATGGATACTGATATCTGCTTTAATGATATCTTCGGAACCTTGCAGATCGATTGCTCGGACGGCAGTAGCACCGCCTGCACGATCTATGCCTCAAAGGTTTTTGTGGGAACCGAAAGCTCTACATGGAAAAATGTGTCCAGTAATGATTCATTGAATTTTACTCTGCGCGGTGTGCTGAAAAGTGAAATATCGGGTGTTAACGAAAAGAAACTGCAATTCAAGATCAACGGTTTAAATGATGTGATCGTTGCCTCGAGCGGTTCGCAAATAGACCGGAGTTCCACCTCTATCGTTTCGGACACTCTGGTCATGAATGAACTATATAGTCATTTTGATTTTTATTACCTTGGTAGTGACTTCGCTGGTCAATCTCTTGGGAACGGTATGTTCATTTCGATCTACGCCATGGACAATCAAGGTGGAATAGCATCTAATTTTACTGAATCTGTGACATTATCAGCCGTTCAACTGGACGGAACAAGCCCTGCATCTTCATCGCTTGCTTCCACAACAAGTCTTACTAAAACATTTTCAGGCGGATTGGGAATATGGATGAATTTGACTTACCCTTCAGCCGGAGAGCAATTCCGGGTAAAAGCAAGCAGTGCATCACTCACATCAGTTTCAGATACCCTCACCAGCATGCCCTACAGAAATACCTTGTTGATCACCGAACAGGATGCGATCATTTCTTGTTTGGATGAACTTGGTATTCAATTTGACCTCTATCATGAAGACAACAATCTTTTTCCCACAACAGCTCAACTTGATAATTACGACAATCTTCTTTTATTCACAGGAAACAATTATTCAACTTATCTTGATACAGGCAAGATCAGAACCTTTCTAAGCAACGGATCTGCTTCCGAGCGAAATAATGTAATGGCAATGGGTATTTCTTCTCTCGGTAATGCGGGTAATTCACCTTTTGCACGAGATCTTTTCGCCGGAACCATCAGCACAAGTTTCTCCCACAGCGGAGACGGTATCAGCGGCGTGTCGCAAGATGCCATTACGAACGGACTATCTCTTTCCATTTCTTCAGATAAACCTCTTTATGACATCAGCGCAACCTCATCAGACAGCAATTATACTATTCTGACCGAAAATGGCACAGGAAATTGCGTCGGCGTCAAACGCAGAGATGGCGCCTATCGCACCATTCTTCTGACCCCGAATTTCTGGGATTTGACCGATAATGCAAATCGTGATTCGCTGATCAGTAAATCCATAACCTGGTTGACAGGCAGTGGCTCGGAAGTTCCCACTCCTATCAGGCTAAGTGAATTTACCGCCATGTATAAACTCGGTGGTGTGGAGCTATATTGGAGAACGGAGACCGAAACGAATCATCAATATACCACCATCTATAGAGACGAGGAAGCGGTCATAGCGTTGTATCGGCAGGGATACCCGGACAGTTCTGAACCGCTGGAATATCATTATACCGACTATGGGGTGATACCCGGAAAAACTTACACCTATATGCTTGCCGATATGGACCTGGGCAATAATGAAACAAGACACGAAGATATGGCGGTCACGATCACCCTTCCGGATGCTCTGACTGAAATCGGTTTTGTACTGGGAAATGCCTTTCCCAATCCTTTCAATTCCAATACAAAAATACATTGTAATTTAATTGCTGATTGTGAGTTGACAATTTGGATCTATGATCTTCTAGGAAAACTCGTAACACAATTACACGGTGGCATGATCGAAGCGGGAGATCATTATTTTAATTGGAATGCAAATGATCTAAACTCGGGAGTATATATCGTCAGAGTACAAGCCGATAGGTTCTTTAAAACCCAAAAAGTTGTGTTATTAAAATAATACCACATACTTTTCTTTGATAAATACCTTTAACTTTTATAAATTGAATGGTCGATCTTTAACGATTAATAAGAAATATATGAAAAACATTCTTCTTCGGACTATTCAGATTCTGTCTATTGTGCTGTTGCTCCTTCTGGCGCTAAGCACCTTCATACCCATTCAAAAGGATCCGGGATTCCTTTACCTGAATCGTTTTTATGATTCGCCCCTGAACCTCACTCTCTGGATCGCTCTTGCTGTGATCATGATCGTTGCCGTTCTTTTCAAGGGTATCCGGAATCCGCGTCAAAGACTGATCCATCTTGCCTTGGCTTTGATCATCGTTTTGTTCGTGATCGATAAATCAGGCAATGAACGCTTTTATATTACTGTTCGCGAAGGCGGCATGGTAAACCTGCTCGAACACATAAATAATAAACATGAAGATCACGATGTCAGTCTTGAGCTTAAACGTTTCGAGATCGATGTTCATGATGATGAGCTGACACCGAAAGCCTATCGCAGTTACCTGCGGCTCAACGATGACAGAGATGTTGTTCTGGCTGTAAACAAGCCCCTGAAGGTCGGGCGATACCGCTTATACCAGTCAGCGTTTGAAAAGAACTATTATTTTGATCTGCAAATAGAAAGCGACCATTATGAGCTGACCTTTGGCGATACTGTCGAAACCCTTTTGGGCGAGATTGTTCTGGATGATTATAACCGGAACATTCGTCATTTCAGACTGATCGTCGGTCACACCACCCAATGGCTGCCGATCAACGCCTCTGTCGAGATCGACGGAAAAGAATGCGGTATTTCTTCGTTGGGTGAACGCTTCAGCTCGGTAATAGAAGTCGTTGAAGTTAGAGGCTTGTTCTGGTTGTTGGTCGCCGGACTTGTTTATCTTGTTGCCATAGCATGGGATTTTTGGAAACCTAAAAAATCAGGGGGAAAGGAATAATGGAAACGATCTTTCTTGTTATTGCGCTTGTTCTCTATCTTGCCTCCGCAACGCTCCGTCTTGTGCTCCCTGAAAAAAAATATACTACCTTGCTATTATTGCTTGCCGGATTATCTCACCTTGGGTTGTTGATCACGCGATCGCTAATAGCCAAGCATCCGCCCTTTACCAATATTTATGAAACTTTCCTACTGCTTCCATTTCTGATCTGTTTGCGCATGCTCATTTGGCCCGCAAGGCACAAAGGTTCTTATGCAACGATCATGTCCTTTGTTACCGCGATATTTTTATTTGTTGCCCTTCTTCTTCCGGCGGATATCAAGATCCCAAAACCACTGATGCCGGCATTGAACAGCCCGTGGATGTACATACATGTTCCATCTTATTTTTTCGCTTATATGGCGCTGATCGCTGCATTGGTCTATGCTGTCATGATCCTTGTAAAAAAACAAGATTCGATCGGCGATATGGCAAAACGGCTCGATGATGAACTGAAGATCTCTTTCTTTTTTCTGAATGCCGGACTCATTACTGGTGCGGTGTGGGCCTATGTCAGCTGGGGAAACTATTGGTCCTGGGATCCAAAGGAAACCTGGGCGCTGATCAATATTCTTACCCTTTCTTTTGTATTTCACCTCAAGCGTCCCTCACCACGTAAAAAAGCCTGGATATTGATCATCACGGTCCTGACCGTTGCTTTTACTTACTGGGGTGTCACTTATATTCTTCCGGGATTGCATAGCTATATGTGATAATCGATCTGCAAAAAATCTTTTGCAATACCATCTTAAATCTTTAAGTTATATAAAACGATAAGTAAGACGGAGTCCATATGAAGCCAAAACAATTGATTTTAGTATGGTTTTTGTTCGTTGCGTTCATTTGTGCTGACACACCGGCCGGTGAACATGCTTTGGGAAGCAGAAAATATTCCGATTTTGAAAAACCCGAAAGCTGTAAAAGTTGTCACACACGCATCTATCAGCAATGGTCACAGTCCATGATGTCGCAAGCCTATACACATCACTGGGATGAGATCGAATATTGGGAGTTGGCAGTCCCCCATGGAAACAAAGTGGAGATGTTCAAGCCTGTTGCCGACGACTGCAACGGCTGTCATGCGCCCCTTGCCTATCTTGCCGGCGATGTTCCGCCCCCTCGGCCAAGCGAGAACTCCCGCGCGAACGAAAGTGTCAGCTGCGACCTTTGCCATAGCATAACCGGCCTGTCGGATGAACCCTTCAACTTCAATTGGATCTCTGAACCCGGCAGAACAAAATACGGTGCTAAAGAGGGACTGGTGTCACCGCACCACATCACCAAATTTAATGATATATATACGGTTGCCGATTATTGCGGCGCTTGTCACAATGAAAAAAATCCTTTTGGTATATGGGTAAAGTCCACACAGATCGAATGGGAAGAGGGCCCTTATTCGGAACAGGGCGTTCCCTGTTTTGTCTGCCACATGCCCAAAGCACCCGGACGAAGCGCTCCCATGGCGGAAGAGGGCATGGTCGCCCAACATGTTTTTCTGGGTGCGCACAACGAAGCCAAGTTAAAAAGTGCCATTGAAGTATCCATTCACCCCGACGAACGGGAGATCCTTTATGACGGCGCAGTGGTCTTACAGGTGGAACTGTTCAATGCCAAAGCCGGTCATAAAATACCCAGCGG
>CAZSGO010000164.1:0-4501 GCA_964606395.1 uncultured bacterium | reverse complement strand
GTTTAAGGTTTAAAGTTTAAGGTTTAAGGTTTAAGGTTTAAGGTTTAAGAGTTTAAAAGTTTAACGGAGAATTAATGATATATTTACTTGCTACGATCGTTCTTTTAAGTGTTCTTGTGTTTGTTCATGAATTGGGTCATTTTCTTGCGGCAAAATCCGTGGGAATAAGAGTTGAGACTTTTTCAATTGGTTTTCCCCCGACTATTTTCAAAAAGAAGAAAGGTGATACGGTTTACGCCATCGGAGCTATCCCTTTTGGTGGATATGTCCGCATGTCGGGCATGATAGATGAAAGCATGGATACCTCTTTTGAAGGATTGCCTCCGCAACCTTATGAATACCGGGCAAAAAAAACCTGGCAAAAGATCTTTGCCTCTGTTGCCGGTATCTTGATGAACCTGCTTCTTGCTGTTCTTATTTTTTCCATTATGAGCGGTATTCAAGGTATCGCAACCTCAGGTCCTGACCCTATCCTTAATGTGGTTATAGAAGATGCTCCCGCGGGACTTGCCGGACTACAGTCAGGTGACCGTATTATTCAGATAGATGATTCCAAGATCACTACTTGGGACGAAATGGCCATCCACATACGCGAAGCCGGTGATAAAGAGATCCAAGTAAGCTATGTGAGAGATCAGCAGGAATACACCGTTCCCGTTACGCCGCAATTACAAAAAAGAATTCAAGACGGTAAAGTGGTAGAAATTGGAATGATCGGTATTTCCCCTGTTGTCACCATGGAAAAAGCGGGTTTCTTCGGGGCAATTGGTGAAGGATTCAAAAATACCGGTTACTGGTTGAATATGACCTTTGTTTCTTTGAAATTATTAGTGACCGGGCAAGAAAGTTTTAAAAATGTCGGCGGCGTTATCTTTATTGGACAGCTTGCGGGTGAATCCGCCAAAGCGGGTATTCTTCCCTTTATAGGGTTGATAGGCATCTTAAGTGTAAATCTTGCTTTGCTTAATATTCTTCCTATTCCGGGACTGGATGGCGGTCATATTATTATTGCCATTGCAGAAGGTATGATGCGCCGTGAAATGAAGATCAAAACCAAAATGCTGATCCAGCAAATAGGTATGTTCCTGCTCTTTGGTTTGCTCATATTTGCTGTAGTAAATGATGTATTGAGGTTATTTCAGTAAGCGGTGATAGCTTATTAGCGATCAGTTTGATCAATAATATTTCAATGATATAATAATTTTTAAAGACGCGATCCATCGCGTCTTTATACATTGCTTAGATATATTCTAAATCCAAAGATTCATGCAATCATATTTTATTTAAAACTATGGCTTGTGTTGTCTGGTTACGATTTGTCGTTATTTTGTTAATTTTTTTAATTTTTATCAATCTTTATATCATAAAGTCATAACGGATATTCGTACAATTTTACGCATTGTTTACGCTTGTAAAATCCTATTTTATTTAGGTTTTATGGGCATTTTCCCTTTTTTGTGGAAGTACTTTTTTGTACATTGGATTCAGAATTGAATAGTCAAATTGATTAAATACTGTGCTTAGGCACAACCCGTTTTAAGGAGAAAATATGGCAGTCATTAATCGTGTATTGATACAGGTTGACGATTGCAAAGGCTGCGGTCTTTGTATTGATGCTTGCCCGGTTGGTGTATTGGATTTTGCCGATGGTTTAAATTCAATGGGATATCGTCCTTCTCATTACAAAGGTGAAGGATGTACCGGGTGTGGAACCTGTTTTTATACTTGCCCCGAACCGCGGGCAATTACGGTAGTGCGGAATATAGAAGGATTGGCCGAAGGCCATTGTCCTCATTGCAAAGCAACCGTAAAATTGCTTCCCGGTAACCGGGATGATTCAAAAACATTTTGTGTTGAGTGTTTAAAACCCATTAATAAATAGAATTGAGGTATATATGTCAAAGGTTCTTATAAAAGGCAATGAAGCCGTCGTTCGTGGCGCTCTGCTTGCCGGATGTAAAAATTTCTTTGGTTATCCGATCACACCCGCCAGTGAGATCGCTGAAACAGCTGCATACTATTTCCCAATATTGGGCGGTACTTTTTTGCAAGCTGAAAGTGAGATCGGTGCCATTAATATGGTATATGGTGCAGCCAGTTCCAAAGCTCGTTGTATGACTGCAAGTTCAAGCCCCGGCATGAGCTTAAAAATGGAAGGTATTTCATATATCGCAGGTGCCGAACTGCCCTGCGTTATTGTTGATATCATGCGTGGCGGTCCCGGTTTGGGGAACATTGCACCGGAACAGGCAGATTATAATCAGATCATTAAAGGCGGCGGCCATGGAAGTTATAAACTTATCACCGTTGCACCGAATTCTGCTCAGGAAATGTGTGATCTTACCATGTTGGCTTTTGAATTATCAGATAAATACAGAAATCCCGCCGTGGTTCTTGCCGATGGTATTATCGGCCAAATGATGGAACCGGTTGAATTCCCCGAACCTGTTCAAACTATCCCGGATCGCCCATGGGCGGTTAACGGTACCATTGATTCGCACCATTTGATCTGTTCCATTCAGCTGGATCCCGATATGCTGGAAGCTCATAATATTGCCCTTCAGGCAAAATATGCAAAAATTGAAAAAAATGAGCTTCGCTATGAAGCTATTCAATGTGACGATGCAGAACATATTCTTGTTGGCTATGGTATTGTCTCGCGTATTTTACACGGTGTTATGGAACAATTACGTGCAGAGGGCTATAAGGTGGGACTGATGAGACCCATTACGCTCTTTCCATTCCCAACGCCTCAGCTGGAAGCATTTGCGGAAGCAAAAAACGTGAAATCGCTTTTTGTCTGTGAACTGAGTGCAGGACAAATGGTTGATGATGTTCGTCTCGCGGTGAATGGTCGTAAACCGGTTCACCTGTATACCCGGATGGGTGGAAAAGTCCCGACGGTAAAAGAGATCGTTGATAATTTCAAAGAAAGACTATAGAGGCCAGGCATGAAAACAAGTGTATTACAAAAACCTGCAAGCTTTTATGATGAATTCTCCCAAAAGGGCGGATCCCAGTTAGACAATACTCATTATTGTCCCGGATGCGGCCATGGGATACTCCATAAATTGATCGCCGAAGCAATAAGTGATTTCGGCATTCATGACAGAGCCGTATTGATCTCTCCGGTCGGCTGCTCCGTCTTTGCTTATTATTATTTTGATATTGGCAATATTCAAGCGGCACATGGCCGGGCACCTGCTGTTGCTACCGGTTATAAACGCTCAAATCCCGAATCGATCGTTATTTCTTATCAGGGTGATGGCGATCTGGCTGCTATTGGCGCCAACGAGATATTGCAAGCCGCAAATCGCGGTGAGCAAATGACCGTTTTCTTCGTCAATAATGCCATCTATGGCATGACGGGTGGACAAATGGCACCTACAACACTGATCGGTCAGAAGAGTACGACAACGCCACGCGGACGTACCATGCAGAATGAGGGTTATCCCTTGCGAATGGCCGAGATCATTGCCACGCTGGAAGCCCCCGTCTATGTAGAGCGTGTTATGATGACGGATCCTAAGAACATTGCCCGAACCCGAAAAGCAGTTCGTAAAGCATTACAGATCCAAATTGATAAAAAAGGCTTCTCCTTCGTTGAAGTCCTCTCCGGATGTCCTACCGGTTTAAAAATGACTCCGGTCAATACAAAAAAATGGATCACTGATGTTCTTTCAAAATATTTCGTACCGGGTGTTAAAAAAGACGACTCGGAAGATCGTGATCCGGTCATGACCCTGCATCCCGATCCGCATTTTGAAGAATATCATGAACTCCTGGATATCAGAAGTCTGTCCGACAAAATAAAGAATGTCAAATTACCGGCCATAAATGAAATGATCGACGAGATCAAGATAGCCGGATTCGGCGGACAGGGCGTTTTGAGTCTGGGCTATGCGCTTGCCAATATTGCCATGGGTCATAATTATAAGGTCAGTTGGTTACCGAGTTACGGACCTGAAATGCGCGGTGGAACGGCAAACTGTTCCATTAAAGTTTCTGATAAGCGAATTGGCTCTCCCATGATCGATAATCCGACTGTTTTGGTTGCGATGAATAAACCTTCTTTGCAGAAATTTGTGAACGATGTCCAACCCGGCGGTATCATTCTTTATGACAGCGGCTTGATCGACGAAGTTCCAAAACGAGATGACGTGACCGTAATAGGCATTTCGGCAACAAGTGAAGCCGATAAACTCGGCTCTACCAAAGCTGCCAATATGGTCATGCTGGGCGCTTACGCACAAGCCCGCGGATATCTTTCAGAATCCTATGTTCAACAGGCCTTGCCCTTGATCATCAAAAACAAAGCCTTTCATAAATTGAATGAAGAGGCCTTCAAACGAGGAATGGAATTGGTAAAAAATAGTTGAAGGTTGAAAGTTGAAGGTTGAAGATTCTGACTTCTGGATTCTGACTTCTGGCTTCTAATAAGTGTGTTTTTCAAATGTAAGTAGCGCCCTTCTTCTCATGCGAAGACAGGGCGTTTGCTTAT
>CAZSGO010000163.1:0-4514 GCA_964606395.1 uncultured bacterium | reverse complement strand
ACGTCTCACGTCTTTAAAACATTATGTCAATTTGCGTTTGTAACATTCTATAACGCATATCTGTATTAATCGGCTTCACATCCTTGTAAGTTCCGCTTAATGCAATATGCATATTTTTTACAGGGAAGGTAATCTTCAAACATGTCTCGATCTCTTCCCTGTCTTTAGCATAATAGGCGATCTCATTAGTTGTGATAATGTCATAATACCAATCCGATAGATCGCTATACTCAACTATTTCTCCTATGGTCACATTACTATATCCAAAGTTAAATGAATAAGAGATACCACTGCGTTCGAGCTCGTAGTCCAATCCCAGATGTAGGGTGGTCCAGGGAATATAATGAGAGAGACCCAAAAAATTATCTTCACGCTTGATATCATCAAAAGAATAAGTAATACTGCTCGTCCATGTTTCTCCTTTGATCGGAGTAAACGGCAGTAGAATTCCACCTTCGAATTGACGATTACCAAGCTGATAGATCAAAGCATTAAGGTCAGGGTGATGCCCCTTGGCATTGTTCCAATACTGCCTGAAGAACAGATCTACATCTACATGTTTACTTGCAGCAGTGATCAGATCAAGTCGATAGTTTAACCTGTTCATATTCCAATAACCTTGTTCAACCGGATAGGATCCACCATCTGTGATCATTGCATCAGATTTCTCATAATCTATTTCACCCAGCAGGCGACCACCTAAATTGAAGTTACTCGACACGCCATATCCCCGGATGGTTTGCAGGCGTTCCTCACTTGTCTCTGCATAGGTCAATAGAGATCGGTCTAATCCGCGTATACGCATAAAAATGGGGGAGCGGCCTTGTTCCAGACTGTATTTTTTTGTTTCAATATCTTCCTTGAACTGAAAATATGATCCCATGAATCCCAAAGAGGATCTTTTGCCTTGAAAACTGATCGCCGGGCGGATGTGCAGGTCATTACGTTTAACATTGGGTTTGGGGAAAACGGTCTTGAATTGTTCATCTACATTATAAAATACATCAACGGCCAAACGCGTGCTTTTTGACAGGGGATATGAGAAGATGATATTCCAGTCAATACCGTTCAAATTAAAATCACCACTCGTACTATCGCCAAAATAAAATGGGATATCTATATTTGTTTCGGCATTATGTAACCACAATTTATTTATACGTTGATCATTTCGATAGGCAAAACGTCCTGCAAAAAGGATGCCGTTACCCATCTCCTGATAGGCGGAAACTTCAAGGTTATGATAATTTTTGGCCTCAGGTGAAAAAGGAAGCCGATATTCACCGCCACTATTATTGTAGCGATATTGAAAGGCGTAAGCATAGGGTATATTTTCCGTTGTCAGATATGCCGGATTTCTATTGGGCAATTGCGCCGTGAGATCAGAAAGAATATCCAGATAAAGGTATTCGCTTGAAGGGGCTTGCGCCAATGCAATACTTATGATAGTTAAAAGAAGAAGTGCTTTTTTCATTCTGCCACCACCTCCGTTATAAATCCCGGAGTCGGGGGTTTTAATACATGAAAATCCAGACTGCTGTTATTGTTGTCCATCAGGATCATTCTTCCATCTTCATAGTGATCGATATAGCGTTCAACGGATTGGCTCGAGTAAGAGGGAATTCCGCCGGTCAGGCCTCCGTCGATTCTGCCGTCGACTCTTTTCATGTTCAGTTCAGCCGTATTGTCCCTGTATTCAACGCCGTCGATCACATCTTTTGTTGGCAGGAGGATGCGCTCAAATTCATCATATCCGTATTTATAAGGATCGTTGACCTTCATAAGTAAAATAGCATTGTTAAAGACCGAATATAAAAAATCAACACCGTATTTGTGATGTATTTGTATCATATTTGTGACTGATAAATTATCAACATCTCCTTTGTCGGCGACATAATATTCAAAATCGGAATCCAGCAAATTCACACTTCGTATGGGTGCCGGCGAATGATCAATGGCATCCTGCGCAATTAGGATGACCTCGCCCGGCCCAATGGGATAATCATTACCATCACCGGGGAACATATAAGCGTGAACGGCATGGATAAGCGAATCGCCCGCAAAACCATATTCCACGTCCGCGATCAACAGACTGTCAAGATACAGAATTTCCGAACTGTTATTGTAGATCTCAGTGAACTGATCATGAAAATACTGTGGAACGGGATTGGGGATGGCACCGGTGTAATAGATCTCTGAAATGACCAGTGCACTTGTCTTGGATGTTTGTGCTATGATGCTCAGTTCAAGAGTATCATTATTTTCAATGAATAAAGATGTGTCCTGAAGCTGACCGTTAATGATCACGATCTCGGTAAGACTGACCCTGTTCCCTGTTGCGAGAATGTTATAGCGGTCGGGTAATAGATCGTTGAATTTAGCAATACCGAGTTCATTCGTTTCGGATTCAAAGACATCTCCGTAAGTAATGGATTGCAGGGTTACTTCTGCACCCGAAACCAGGCTGTCACTTCCGCTTGCCGTCGTATCAATAATTGTTACCGAAGCGGAAAAACGCATAGATGTAGGAGGCACGATGTCAAGCGTGCAACTTAATACGATAAGAAGAAAAACGAATGAAGTGAATAATAATATTATCTTGTATGTTTTCATTTTTTAGTCCTCCCCTGAAAGAGCTGATCGATCTTGCTGCTGACCTCGATCCCAAAGTATAACTCGGGGTTTTCCATGGTGTAAGATTCTGTTGTTGAACGTATACGTTGATATAATGGTCTCGAGTTGAAGAAATTATTTACATAGAAAGAGAATTCGGAAGCCTTACCAAGAGATTTGCTGACCCTTACATTGAATACCCAGATATTTTTTCTATTCTCTTCAAGGTACCAATAATCATCGTAGGTTCTTTTATAGGAAGTTGAGGTGATCGCTGCGCGTTCGGTTTCAGAAAACAATATTTGTTCACCATAAACATTCAAGTAACCGATTGCCAGAGAATCATCCAATCCGATGTAGCGGTCTTTGTCAAAGACAACCTGTTGTGCCGAAATAGTCGCCCAGGCTCCGAGTTCTTTGATCTTGAAATCCAGATTGTAGTTGATGTAGAATTTTTCGCGTTCAATGGTTACGGGCGAGAAAAAGGGATTTACATCTTGCCTCAAACTCGGATCATAAATATATCCGCGGTAATCGTAGCTGTTGTCTTTCCAGCTATAGGTGTAATTATAGGCACCCTGAATTCTCAACCTTAAATTCAAAGGAGTGATCGCTTTTGTTTTGATCTCAGCTTCAATACCTTTAGTTTCTGTCGTTAATGAATTTTCATAAATGGAATAAGTTGTCGAGATAGAATCTCGGATAGGGGGTTGGATCTGTGAAACCGTATAATCGTATTTGTATACAAATATCGGAATACGACCGGTACTGGCAAAGCCATCCAGTGTTGTACTCTTGTAAGCTGTCAGGCTCAATCCCGCATCACCGATGCGTTGATCGATACTGCCTTCCCATTTGACCTGCCGCGATCCTTTTAGATCGGGATTTTCTTCGGAATAAACGTATGTTGAAACAATGACGAGTGAATCAACAATATTGTTTACGTCGTCAACATCCAGATAGATAGGGTTAGGATGAAGCATGGCCATGGAGGGTGCTTTGGACGTTTCACCATAACCAAATCGTATTTGTGTGGTTTTGGTAGGATAGAGGACCATGTTGATCCGGGGATTGAAAAAGGTACCGTAATCTTTGGCAAAAAGTGTTTCATCACCATAGGATTCCATTCTGGCTCCGAGGTTCAATTGAAAGGGGATTAGCAGCTTGCCTTTGATCTTGTCTTCGATATAAAGTGCTGTGGTGGATAATCCGGGTATGTCATCATAAGCCCGGGGCCTGGAGCGTTGAATGCCACTGGCGCTTGGGGGAGTAAGGGGATCAAAGACCCGGCCTTCACCCAGGTTGAACTCATCCCGAAAAGTTGCGCCGACAAGAAAAGAGTGCTCCATGTTCAGCAGATCAAAATTGGCGGCGTAATTCAAATTATAATAAAGATTATAGGCTTCACCCAAAACATTGAGCTCGGAAATATAATTTTGCACATACATTCCGGTATCGGTGCCCGCTTCCATCAAGTCGGTCACGTAGGTGTTGTCGGTGGATATCAGGCGTTTTGTATATGAATTTTGCCGAGTATAGTTCGCTGAGAAATCAAACTCGAGTTTTTGTTGTGTCGTCAGAAGGTATGTGCTTTGGTGAGCAAAGCGAAGCGTATAATCGCGGTTATATTTTTCGGTCAAGTTCAAGTCATCCGCACGAAGCTCACGTTCATCAAATGCACGCGTGTAATACAGGCGGTTCTTCATAGTATAAAGATTTTGCATCAGTTTACTGATAAGGGCCAATTGTCCAGAAATTCTTGAGTAGTTCTCTTCGGGGATGCGTTTGTCCCTGACGGCATAGGCGTAATTTATATTGTAATCCAAATGGTGAATATCGCTAAGCTTAAAGCCGCCACCCATGTTGGCTTCCTGATTGTAAAAATTGTATTTGAATTTGATCCG
>CAZSGO010000162.1:1199-4518 GCA_964606395.1 uncultured bacterium | reverse complement strand
CGTGTTCCCAATCACCAAAATCACAACATTTTCTTTAAATTTACTCAATATCTCCTACACTCCAACTCCACCTCTCTTTTTCCCCTCCTCTCCTCCTCTTCATTTGAAATGAGTATCATTTCAAATTCCCTATTGACTTCTTGAAACTAAATGTTATAACTTAACGCCAAGTTAGGGGCGCTGCGGAAGGAGAAGTTCCGTCGGCTGAGAAGAACCCTGGAACCTGATCCGGATAATACCGGCGGAGGAAAACATGAAACGACTTCTATTTTGTCTTGCGGTACTCGCTGCAAGCATGCCTGTCTTCGGACAAACTCAGATCACCGGAACTATTATCAATGCCGAGACCCAAAAGGGTATTATAGCGGCATCTGTTGAAGTTCTGGACAATAAAAGTGGGATCTACACGGATAATGACGGTCATTTTAACATTGACATCTATCAGTTGCCCGTATCACTTCGTATTTCGCATATCGGTTATGAAACCATTGAAATAAGCTGTGATTCAACAAATAATAAAATAGCTTTAAAACCGATCGTTCTGCATGCCGATGAAGTTTTGGTGACCGGTAAACGGGCTATTACAGGCAAAACCCCCATTGCTTTTACGACCCTCGATCGTGATGATATCGATATTCTGTATCAGCAGCAGGATGTTCCCATGGTGCTGGATATGGAGCCGGGTGTCTATGCCTATTCGGACGCCGGGAACGGAAGCGGATATACTTACTTGAATATTCGTGGTTTTTCCCAGGATCGCATTGGCGTTATGTATAATGGAGTTCCTTTGAATGATCCGGAAGCTCATGCAGTCTATTGGGTGGATCATGGGGATGTGCTGAACGATGCATCGGATATCCAGGTTCAGCGCGGAATTGGCAATTCATTGTCATCCGGTGCTTTTGGCGGATCGGTTAACATGGAAAGTGATATTTCTAAACTCGACCCGGGCGTAAAGGCCACTATTGCCTATGGTAATTATCTTGATGGGAACGGATTAAATGCACCCAGCGGTAAAAGAGCGATATCATATGTGGGCAATCCTTTTCCCGAGCAGGGTATTTCATTTGTTTTCAGATTCTCGGATCTTGAGAGCGATGGTTACCGTATCGGGAGTGGGACAGAACAAGAATCTGCACATGTGGGATTTCAATGGGTACAGCCGACCCATATGACCCGAGCAGAATATCTGTGGGGAAGTGAAGCAACCAATTTTTCCTGGGATGGCGTAAGTCCGCAATACGGTTATGATCTCAATGATATGAATGACCGGCGATATAATTATTATGCCGATACCACTTATCAAGGTGGGTATTCGAATATCAATAAAGATGTTTTCACGCAATCCATTTTTCTTGTGAACCATACGCATTTGATCACCGATAAGATCAAGGCTTACGGAACCGTGTATTATGTAGATGGCGCCGGTTATTATCAGCAATTCAAGGGCGGGTCCGATCTGGATGAATATAATGTCAGGAGTTACATTGATACCAGCGAAGTCGATCTGATCACACGGAAATGGCTGGACAATCAATATGTTGGCGGTATCGCAGATCTAAGCTACAGTTTCCCGAACTCGATCGTGTCACTGGGTGGAGATTTCCGCTTTTACGGATCGACACATTATGGGGAAGTCCTTTATATTGAAGATTACGGCGATGTACCCTTCGGTCATCGTTTTTATGAGAATATCACGAATAAAAATTCCGCTTCGATCTACCTTCAGGATATGATCACGTTGTCGGATAAATTATATATTCAGGGCGATGTACGTTATTTAACCCATCGCTATGAGGTCAAGCAAGATACCGTGGGCGTTTTTACCAATCCCTATCATTTTGTTATCCCCTACCACTTTTTGGATGCACATCTTGGTGTGCGATACAACTTTAGCAAACAGCTTTCCAGCTTTATCAATGTGTCAACATCTAAGCGTGAACCGTCCAGTAATGATATTTACGATGATAATGATGTCACGGTCATGGCTGCGGTTGTCGATCCATATAATGGAGCCATTACGGATCCTTTGATCCATCATGAGTCCTTGATTGATATGGAGCTGGGATTGGATTATATCTCCGATAAAATGACTTTCGCGATCAATGCCTATCGTATGGATTTCCGCAATGAGTTGATCCCCATTTACTATCGTTATCAAGATACGGATGAGGTCCTGAGAGGGAATGCACCCAAAACCCTGCATCAGGGACTTGAAATAGCCATGCGCCTTCCGATCAATCAACTGGATATTCAAGCAAATATGAGCTTGTCGGACAATCACTTTGTCGAATTTACGGCCGATTCGCTCGGTTGGGGCGGTTACGGGGGTATTGCCGACTATGCAGGCAAGACCATCCCGGCTTTCCCTTCTTTCCAAGCTAAAGCAAGATTATCCTATAAACATGAAAAATTTCAGCCCTGGCTCAATTTAAAATACATCGGGAAACAATATATTGATTTCATGAATACCGAATCTTCGGCCATTCAAGGATACTTTGTTGCCGATCTGGGACTTCGTTTTCCCTTTAAAGCGCTCCGGATGGATAATTATATTGACCTGAGAGTGAATAATGTGTTTAACGCGCTTTATGAAACCTTTGGATATACCTATTTCAATGATATTGACGATCGGGTGGACAATTACTGGCCGGCAGCGACGCGGAGTTTTTATGTGAGTTGGAGTGTAGCTTTTGATGCACATTAAGAATTGACAATTGAAATTAATTCATTAGCCCCGAGTTTTAACTCGGGGCTTTTATTATTTCATAAAACGGGTTTTAACCCGTGTAGACGCAAGGGGTTGAAACCCCAATATTGGGGGTGCTTATTCCCCGGGCTAAAGCCCGGGGCTACTCATATATAAAATAATAATTATATCGATTGCTACCCCTGGCACGTCATCCTGAACTTGTTTCAGGATCGGATCAATGTCGCTCCCTACATGTCATCCTGAACTTGTTTCAGGATCGGACAAATTTCATAAAGGTGTAAATTCTGTGATACAGATCACACCCTAATATATTGTATTATAAATTAGTAGATTAATTGGTAAAGAAGATTTAGAAGATATGATGGCGTTTCGATTAAGTGACGAAGAGCGGTTTAATGACTTTCCGAACTTGGAAAAAGCCGATCCTGAAACAAGTTCAGGATGACCTGCGAGTATTGGAAAAAGCCGATCCTGAAACAAGTTCAGGATGACGTGCTATGGTTTTAGTTGTATATATTTTATCCCACCTAAAACAATCAGGTAAATCCTGCCTGCCCTTTCAAAGCACGAAGTGCGTAGGAGGGTTATCCCGTCTAAAAATATCCA
>CAZSGO010000162.1:0-1099 GCA_964606395.1 uncultured bacterium | reverse complement strand
CTGCCCTTTCAAAGCACGAAGTGCGTAGGAGGGTTATCCCGTCTAAAAATATCCAGTCTAATTCGAAACGAAAACAACAAATTCACCCTTTTGCGATCGCTCTTCAAAAAAAGCAATGGCTTCGGAAACCGTTCCACGAAAGATGGTTTCGTGTATTTTTGTGAGTTCACGACCTACAAGAATTTCCCGATCACCGAAGTGTTCAAGGATCTCGCCAAGAAATTTCATGATACGATGGGTGGATTCATAGAAGATCACACCGCAATCCATATCTTTTAAATACTTCAGACGTGTCTGTCGTCCCTTCTTATGGGGCAGGAAGCCCTCAAAATAGAAATGGCCATTGGGAATATGGGAAACGGATAATAGAGCCGTAGCGGCCGTTACACCGGGGATGGGTTCTACCGTAAAACCCGCCTTCACGATCTCAGAAACCATAAAATAACCGGGGTCTGATATTCCGGGCGTCCCTGCATCTGAAACCAGTGCCAGTGATTCTCCGTTTTGCAGTCTTTCGATCACCGGGGCAATACTTTTGGCTTCCTGGTTTTTATAATGAGGGATCAGAGTTTTTCTGGGAACCTCATAACGCTCAAGCAAGCGGGCGGTTACGCGTGTATCTTCACAAATAATGGCATCTACATCTTTTAATACCTGAACGGCACGATAGGTGACATCTTCAAGATTGCCGATGGGCGTGGCGACGATGTATAATACGGAGTCTTTTACTTCGATAAAACACCTGTAGTAAATTTATGTTTTTATTCATGAAACCGGTGTGAGGGGGAGAGGAGGAGAGGAGGAAACTCACCACTTACCACTCACAACTCACAATTTATAGCTCATTCTCTATTATTTGCTCCATTGTTTGTCTTTTACGAATAAGCTTGAATTCCCCGTTCTCCATGATCATCACTTCCGGAACTCGAGGAAAAGAGTTATAGTTGATCGCGGTCATGGAGGAGCAATAGGCACCGGCATCTTCGATAACAAGATAATCCCCAATTTCCGCTTTTGGCAGGGGAATGGTCGCTACGCCTTCGGAATCACCGAGAGTAGGGGTAAGGATATCACCGCTTTCACAGGCATGACCGACCAC
>CAZSGO010000161.1:3222-4546 GCA_964606395.1 uncultured bacterium | reverse complement strand
GGTGTAAAATTTTCCAGTTCCAAAAGATGGCGTGCTTCTTCCCAGCTCAGCCCCTGGACATCAAGAAGAATTCGCTCCTGTCCATGACGGGTCAGTTGAGGCATTACCAGAAAATTGAATAACAAACCGACAATAATACAAGCAAAACCAAAAATACCCGCAAAGATCAGCAAATTGCGGATCGGATGCTTTTCTTTTTTCGTCCTCTTTGGACCTTTGGTCTCTTCGATCAGTACCTTGATCTTGTGTTTTTTATTGTTCATTGGGTGAAGTTAATAATTAATCCAATTAATATGAAATGAAAAAACAAGGAACTATGAACTATAAACTATAAACGATGAACTATAAGATATAAGAGAAAATATTTTCTTCATTCATAGTTTATAGTTTAAAAAGTTTCTTCAATTACCCGTGTGATCTGCTCGGCCCGCCCCTCGCTGTAAAAATGCACACCGGGAACCTTTGCTTTCAATAGCTCGCGCACCTGGTCTTTACAAAATTCAACGCCGATATCCTTGATCGCGGCTACACTGTCACATGCCGCAACGTCCTTGACCAGATCTGACGGCAGATCAATATGAAAGGTCTGCGGTAAAAATTCAATATCCTTGCGACGGCGGATGGGCTTAATGCCCGGAATGATAGGAACGCTGATCCCGGCTTTTCGACATTTATCGACAAAGGCAAAATAATGTTCGTTGATAAAAAACATCTGTGTCACAATGTAATCTGCGCCCGCATCGACTTTTTTCTTGAGCATGGCAATATCCTGCTCAAGATTGGGGGATTCAAAATGCTTTTCAGGATATCCGGCGACACCAATGCAAAAATCTCCGGGTGTGGGATCACTTAAGGTGGGGTCAAGATATTCCCCGCGATTGAATGCGGCAATTTGACTGACCAATTCGTTCGTATGTTCGTATCCATCTTTATTGGCGATAAAGCGTCTTTCTCCGTGTGGCGGATCGCCGCGCAAGGCAAAAACATTATCAATGCCGAGAAAATTCAAGTTGATCAACTGGTCTTCCAATTGATCGCGGGTTTTGCCCCCGCAAATAAGGTGAGGAATAACGGGAATATTGTATTTGAATTGAGTGGCTGCGGACATGGCCACGGTCCCCGGGCGCTTGCGAACGGTCCGGCGTTCCACCAGCCCATCGGGTCGATCCACATAGACCACTTCCTGCTGATGAGAGGTGATATTGATATAGGCCGGATCATAGGGCAACATGGCCTCGATGGCCGAATTGATGGCATCCAGCGTGTGGCCCTTGAGCGGCGGTAAGAGCTCGAAGGTGAAGAGGGGTTTGGTGGCGTTTTTGAT
>CAZSGO010000161.1:0-3122 GCA_964606395.1 uncultured bacterium | reverse complement strand
ATCTCTCCGAGATTAAAATATTTTACATTTTCACCGCCAAAATAATATCCGCAGACGGTGGCGGCGGGTTTCATGGCGTAGCTTTCGGTTAAGTCCGTTCCGCAATGTTTTGTTGCATCTAAAATGTCAAAGATCGTGGCTTTTTCCGAATGATCCGGCGCCGATGGATATCCCACTGCAGGTCGAATGGTCTTTTCTCCCCACCATTCTTTCACGACGACTGTTTCCAAATACTCGCTCAATGCTTCTGCAAATCTATCTGCCAACATGGTAACCAGGAGAGCATGATAATCGTCGCCTTGATCTTTATATTCCTGAGATAGAACGTCAATACCTTTACCTGCTGATGCTACGAAGAGTCCGATCGTATCGTTATCTGCTACATAATCTGCTAAAGATAGAGCATTACCGTTTTTATTCATTTCTTGCTGCCGCAAAAAATGTAAGATCGGCCTCTGGAGTGTGGAGTCGGGAGTCTGTAAATAAATATCTTCGTCTTTTGAAGTTGCTTTAAAAACTCCAACCACCGCTGTCAGGGCTTCTTCGAAAATCTCTGCCATTTTTACATCATCAAGCAGGGCTTTTGCCTCTTTCTCGATGCGCTTGGCTTCATCGGAAGCGGGTTTTACCTGCCAGGCCAAGGCCAGCATTTTCCAATTGACCAGCGGAATGATATCCGATAAAGGAATATCATTCAACACTCTAATGCCGTATGCTTTGGGCTTAGGCGATGCTTTTTTCTTTTTATATTTAAGTTTCCGAGCTTCTTCAAGCTCCAGCTTCTGAATTCTGTCTGACTTCTGACTTCCGGCTTCTGCCTTGGCGATCTTGTCGTATCTTTCTTCCATCTTTTTCAAAAACTTATCTGCCTGCTTTGAACCCAGTTCCAATGCTACTTTTACGGAGTGAGATGCATCGGACGAATACACGACCCGACCCGGATAAAGCGGTGCCAGTCGGGTAGCGGTATGAGCCTCGGAGGTGGTCGCGCCGCCGATCATGATGGGAATGCTCAAACCGGCTTTTTCGAACTGACGGCACACGGTTGCCATCTCGGTCAGTGAGGGAGTGATCAATCCGCTTAATCCCAGCATATCGGCCTTGTGCTCGATCACGGCATCGTAAATTTTTTCGGGTGGGACCATCACGCCCAGATCTATCACTCTAAAATGATTGCATTGCAAAACCAGCGATACGATATTTTTACCGATGTCATGCACATCGCCTTTCACGGTCGCCAGAACAACCGTTCCGCGTGCGTTGGCGGTCGTATCGTCCATTTCACTGAGATAAGGTCGTAATATATCAACCGCTTTTTTCATGATACGGGCAGAGCGCACGACCTGAGGAAGAAATACTTTACCTTCGCCGAAGAGTTCGCCCATCTTGGACATACCGCCCATGAGCGGACCTTCGATCAGCTCCATGGCGTTTTCTTTGCCGGCCTCGCTCAGATCGGCTTCAAGATAGGAGTCATCTCCCCGTACCATAGCTTCAGAAAGACGTTCTTGAACTTCTTTCGTTCTCCATTCCTCAACTCCGGTCTCTGAACTCCGTACTCCGGTCTCCTCGAGCGAGCCACTCATGGCGAGCTCGATAAGCGCCTTGCGTGCTTCAGGTCCATTACCCTTCTCAACTAGAAGTGCTTCTTTGATAATGGTTTTGGCGTTTTCGGGAATACCCGCCGTACTCATTTCCATGGCGGGATTCACGATGGCCATGTCCATGCCGGCCTCAACGGCCAGTTCCAAAAAGATCGTGTGCATGGCTTTGCGCAAAGGGTTGTTCCCGCGGAATGCGAAGGACAAATTGCTCAATCCGCCGCTGATCTTGACCTTGGGAAAACGGTCTTTGATCCACTTGATCGAACGGATGAAATCGCGGGCATAAAGGTCATGCTCGTCTATACCGGTCGCGATGGATAATATATTCGGATCGAAAATAATGGATTCGGGAGCAATGCTCGTTTTTTCGATCAATAATGTGTAGGCTCGCTCCGCTACGGAGCATTTGCGGGCAAAGGTATCGGCCTGTCCGTGCTCATCAAAGAGCATGACCATGACCGCGGCACCCATATCGTAAATAAAATTGGCGCGGCGTAGGAATTCTTCTTCGCCTTCTTTCAGAGAAATGGAATTCACGATCCCTCTCCCCTGCAATTCCGGCAATGCCGCTTCGATGACTTCCCATGAGGAAGAATCGATCATGACGGGCACACGGGCTGCGACCGGATCCGCTGCGATCAATCGTAAAAACGTTTTCATGGCGACCGGCGCATCAATGAGCGGATCATCCATACAAATATCAATGATCTGCGCACCTTCCTCGATCTGCTTGCGCGTGATCTGGATGGCTTCTTCGTATTGTTTTTCTTTGATCAAACGAGCAAATTTCCGCGAGCCGGCCACATTGGCGCGTTCGCCCACGGTAATAAATTGATGCTCGATGGGAATGTTCAAGACATCCCAGGCGCTCAGTTTTAAAACAGGTTCTTTTGCACGGACCTGAAAAGCGGGTTTGCCTTTTGCCATCTTGGCGATGGCGGCAATATGCTCATGCCGTGTTCCGCAACAGCCGCCCACAACGGACAATAAGCCCTCGTCCAGAACGGGTTCAAGCAGAGCGGCGATCTCATCGGGCGTTTGGGTATAATAACCGTCATGATCCGGGAATCCCGCATTGGGATGCGCGGAGGTCCTGAAGGGTGATAATTTGGCCAGATCGCGGATCAGCGGGATCATTTCGGATGCGCCGGTGGAGCAATTGACACCAAGAGAAAAAATAGGATAGGAGGATAAGGACGCTATAAAAGCTTCCAGACTTTGTCCGGACAGTGTGCGCCGGCTTTTATCGCTGAAAGTCGCCGAGACCATAATGGGGAGTTCGATATCGCGTTCTTTAAATTCCTGCATGATCGCGGTCAGGGCCGCTTTGGCGACCAATGTATCAAAAATGGTTTCCACTATTAACAGATCCACACCGCCGTCCAGCAATCCTTTGATCTGTTCGCGATACATCGCCACAAAATCGTCAAACGACGATTCGCGGTAAGACGGATCATCCACCGAGGGAGAAAACGATGCGGCTCGTCCGGTTGGACCGATATCGCCCGCGACAAATAC
>CAZSGO010000160.1:0-4564 GCA_964606395.1 uncultured bacterium | reverse complement strand
AATAGCCGTCAATTTCGATAATTCCCGCTACAACATGAAGCATTAGAAGTCCTTTTTATTTTCTCCCTTAAATATCTTGGTGAGATTTTCGCGATGTGTAAAAACGATAAAAAAGGGCAATACAATACTGAACCATAGCATTTGAGGTGATATGGCAACGTCAAAAACGAAGCGCATGATCAAATTGGTTACGGGAAAAGCAAACGATGCTGAAATAGATCCAATGCCGGATTGTCTTGAAATAAGAACGACAATGACAAATACCAGCAAGCAGATCAAGCCGACCTCGGGTTTAAAGGCAAGAATGACGCCGGCAGTTGTTGCAACGGCTTTACCGCCACGAAAATTGATATAGATGGGAAAGGTATGACCGATCAGGGCAACCGCAGCCAATACAATGCGAGCTGTTTCAAACTCCATACCCTCTGTCATAAGGACGGGTAACCAAAAGGTTACAGCAAAGCCCTTAAAGGCATCCAGGATAAACGTTGCGGCTCCTGCTTTCCAGCCAAGGTTCCGGATAACGTTCGTAGTACCAACGTTTCCACTTCCGTGTTTCCGGATATCGTAAGCTCTTCCCGCAAAGATCTTCCCCAAGATCCATGCTGACGGGAAGGACCCGATCAGATATGCCAGAATCACGACAATTACATTTGTGAGATTCATGTTAACTCCTGTGTGTTATTTTTTAAGTACCGGCAGATTACTGATTCCCGACGGTAATGCCAAACGATCAATGATCTTATCCAGTGTGCTCTCCGTTTTGAACGGAGGAGGTGGGATCTTTGCGTTTGAAAAACCAACAAATACCATAGCGCCCGGACCGGCATAAGTGCCGATCACCGGACCAAATTCCCCATAGTAGTATTTGGCGTTCGGGAAATGAATGCGCAGTAACTCTTCAAATTTCTTTGCTTTATTTTTACAATTGGCGTGAATGATCCCAATTTCATCTGGGATCTTGTCCCCAAAAAAGTTCTTGAATTTTTTTATTGCGGGTTTCCACCCTCTTTTCCCCCGAGGAACAATACCTTCCTTGGCAGTTCTTCCTTCCGGTGTAATGGTTACCAAAGGAACAAGGCCAAATAACTTCAGTAATCCACCAAGATAGGGTTTTAACCTTCCTCCTTTAACAGCATATTTAACCGTTTCCAGCATGATGATCATTTTAAATTCACCGTGCAATGCCGTAAGGAAATTAATGATCTCTTGTACACTGTTTCCCTGGGCGATCATTTCGGCGGATTTAATGGCCATGATCTGTTCGCCGATACTGCCCGATTCGGTATTGAAAACGGTGATCTTGCTTGAGTCAACTCGTGATGCTGCTTGAACGGCAGCTTGATATGTCCCGCTGACCTTGTCGCTGACATGAAGAGAAATAACATGTTTATAATGTGATAAGAGAAAACGAAACAGATTTTCAATATCACGCGGTACGGGCTGAGAGGTTTTGGGAATGATCTTGCCTTCTTTCATACGTTTGTAGAAAGTGGCATTATCGATAGTAACACCGTCAATGAATTCTTCTTTTTCGAAAGATATTCTTAAGGGTACAACGTTGATATTATATTTTTCAGCAATAGCGTCGGAAATATCTGAGGCGGAATCGACAACAAGCGCGATTTCCTGCAGTTTTTGATTTCGGTGCCGGACTTGGCGTTTCATATCATCAACTTTCTTGCGACGAACATTACCAAATTGGCTTAGAATGGTAAAGACCGTTTCCGGGGCATTAGTATGAATATGAAGTTTTAGCCGTGTCGTACTCCCGGCAAGAATAAGTGAATCACCCAGTGGAAGTAAAAGATCGCGGATATGATTTCGGTCGAAATATTTACTTTCAACTATACATTCGGTGCAAAAACGATATTTGACATCGGGGTTAAATGCAAAGTCATGAGAGCCGGTCAAGGGCACCAGGCGTTCTTTAAGACCTTCTAACAATTGTTTAATGTTGGGGCTTTCAATGAATTCTTCAATTCCTTCCAGCATATTAACAAAACCCAGACCGCCGGAATCAACATACTTCATCTTGCCTTCAAGTTTTAGTTTAGCCGGGGATTTTTCAAGTTCGATCTTACATTGTTTGAGAGCGTAACGTAAAATATGCACAAAATCATCGTGAATTTTTACCTGCTCTTCCCAGGCTTCCCCCCAAACGCGGATAACGCTAAGAATAGTTCCTTCTTTGGGGTCTGCCATAGCCTGATAAGAATGGGTGGTAGCCGAAACGGCCGCTATTGCAAATTCGCGTGCGGTAACTTGCTTTTTTTTGGCAAGCTCTGTAGCAAGCCCATAAAAAAATTGTGCCAGAATAGAACCGGAATTTCCGCGGGCACCATCGAGTGCCGTATCGGAAACATGCTGACTCATTTCTGCTAGGGCAAAATCCGTATTGCTTCGCAAGGAAGTTACAATGGCATGAAGTGTTGCAGCCATGTTTGTACCCGTATCGCCATCCGGAACGGGAAACACATTTATCTTATTGAGATAGTCTTCATTCCTTATCAAACTTTTTGCTGCCGCAATGACAGCAAGACGGAAACGCCGTCCGTCCAAAACCGTTATTTTCATAAAATAGTTCCAACCTGTAAAAAAAATATCTTTCAAATAACCGAAGGAATATATTAAGGGATAAGTGCAATCACAACCCATAATTTCCCCCAAAAATCAAGAAGAGCGGTTTGAGCACGTATAAGCTGACTTAAACAATGAATTAATTTTTAGGAAATAAAAAAGGCAGGAATTGATCCTGCCTTTGATTTATGACAAATACATTTTATGTTTTTGCATTCTTCTTCTGTATCATAGGTGGGATAGTCAGGAATAGGATGGAAATAATAATAATTGCAGCTCCTATTAACTGGCTGGTTCTTGGCAAGCCTTGATTTGGAAAAAGTGAAAGAAGAAAGGCTGCGATAACACCGGCAAGAATACTGGATGAACGATTAACGGGGATGCAGTAAGTATTTTCATTCTTATCCAGGAATACCAGCGTACCAAAGAACCCGGTTCCTTGTGATAAAGCACCTATCAGAAGCAATGCCCATAGGTACGGTTGATCCCAGTGCATGGTCCAACCCATACGGACCGATTCACCAATATCTCCTTTAAGAAGAGCGAAAAGGCCCAGGAAGATCACAAGAACGGGCGTGGAGACCATTTGCTCTTCAACAAAATATCTCAGGTTTACATCTTTCTTATCGGATTTGGCGTTTCGGCTCATGAATTGAAAACGCATAAAGTATGAGAGCAAATATACGGTGATCACAATTCCCAATAGGAGAGGAATGTGAAATCCTTTTGCATCAAAGATAGGGATAAGCAATGCAGATAAAGCTCCAACCAAGCCAACCCATGAGAACCATCGGACATGGCGTTTTGTGATCGTATCAACGATAGGGGCAATGATCAATACACCACCACGCATGAGGAGCATAGCCAGAACGATGCTGACACCCTCAAAGGTATATGCCAAAGTTGTAGTTCCAATGATCAATGAGGTGAAAACACCTGACCATAATGTCCATTTTGTCGGATGTGGAACGCTAATACCAAAAACGGTAGAATGTTTTGCATATTTCCACCAGCCCAAAACAGAGATCACAATGATCATAGTTATAAGAGTTGCTATGGCAGTAACCGGAAGGATTGAGAATCCGGCAAGGCCTGTGCCGTCTAATGTTGGCAATAAACCCTTGCTCATGATCTTGGTCAGGAGGCTATAGGGGATATAGCATGCAAAATAACCCAAAGCAAATCCCCAAATACTATAGTCTTCAATAAATTGTTTAAATGTTCGATTTCCCAAAATCACCTCACTGTTTTTTGTTTTTGATTTCCCAGAGCTCCGTGAAGCATTTGTCTAAAGCGGGACCAAGCTTTTCGGGGTATATGGTAACTTCGGGCATGTTGTTTAAGACAGCATAAGGTATCTTGTGTTCTCCAAAGCAAATATATTCAGGATCGTTACCTTTAAAAGTTTCCCAGTCAACTTCTTTATAAAGTCGTTCAACTTTTTCATCGGGAAGACCGTGTTCAAGGATTGAATCCGGGCGATCCGGATTAAAACGACGTCGGTTCTTGCGAAGTGATTCTTCATAAGGTACATCAATATACAGCACACAGGCTTTATTTAAGATATCGTCCGAAAGGGAACGGAAAGCACTTTCATAGCCCCCGTGTTCCGAACCGCGGCTGAATTCAAGAATGGTGGTCGTATTGTCTGCATAACCTTCGTCACGAAGTTTCTTTTCGTATTCAAAAGAAATTCGTTCAATAAGCAGATTCCATTGATAGTTGTGAAGAAAATAACCGTCAGAATCTGAATGTATACGGGGTTTGTTCATGATCTTTTCGAGAATGGCGTCTTCTTCGAACCATGTCCACAACATGGGGAAATCATCGATCTCCTCAAAATTGTTGATGTGAAAACGTTTTAAGCGTTCTTCAACATCTGTTTTCTTTAAATAATCAATAACCTCGGATTTTCCCGCAGCGGGGCGTCCCATGAGAATAATGATCTCAAAATGCTTTTTCATCTTATAACTCCTACAAAAAT
>CAZSGO010000159.1:0-4595 GCA_964606395.1 uncultured bacterium | reverse complement strand
AAAGAAAGGAAATGGTCATGGACGGAGCAAGTTGGAATTACTCGGACAAGGTGAAGGAGCACTTCTTTCATCCTAAAAACATCCTTGAAATAGATGAAAAAGAATATAACGCAGATGGTGTCGGCTATGTTGGTTCCCCGGCATGCGGCGATATGATGAAGATCTTTATTAAAGTTAAAGATGATCGCGTGGCAGACCTGAAGTGGCAGACCTTTGGATGTGCCAGTGCTATCGGGTCCACTTCCATGTTAAGTGTCATGGTCACCAGAGATGGTGGCATGTCATTGGATGATGCATGGAAATTGACACCAGAGATGATCATTGATGAATTGGGCGGATTACCCGCAAACAAGATCCACTGTTCGGTTCTTGGAGACAAGGCGCTGAGAGAAGCGATCAAGGATCATTTTAAACGAACAGGACAAGCTGATAGAATTCCTCATGACGACAAATCGCGTATCATTTGTGAATGTATGAATGTCACAGAGGATGATATCAGAATGGAAGTCCTTGAAGGCGTTAAAGACCTGAAGACATTGCAGGAAAGAACCAAGCTTGGAACGGTCTGCGGCAAATGTCTTGATACAGCAAACACCCTGGTAGAATTTTACGTCGGTAAATACTATACTGAAGAGATCTATTCAGGAAATAAAAAATAAGGTGGCCTATGATCTATTTAGATAACAGTGCAACCACTCCCCTGCATCCGAAAGTAAAAGAAATCATTCGTGAGACACTTGATCTTTATGGTAACCCCAGTTCCATGCATACCAGTGGCCGTCAAGTACGGGCATTGCTAGAACAAAGCCGAAAGGATATTGCAGATTTTTTTAATTGCAGTCCTGAAGAGATTATTTTTACCGCCGGAGCATCGGAAGCAAATAATACCGTGTTAAAGAGCTCAACTACATGTTGTGCTTTCTGCAGTGAAAACCGCGGACATATTATTACATCCAATATTGAACACCCTTCCGTTCTTAATACGTTGAAATGCCTGGAAAACCAACATGTAGAAGTTACACAGGTTAAGGTAAACAATAAGGGCATCATAGATCCTGCGGATGTAGAGGCGGCCATTCGACCCGATACGATGATGATCTCGGTTATGTATGTCAATAACGAGATCGGCACGATCCAACCTATACGTGAAATTGCCGCAATTGCTAAAAAACATCATATTCCCATGCATACGGATGCTGTTCAGGCTATAGGGAAAATTCCTATAGATCTTCAGGAACTTCCTGTGGATTTCTTGTCCATGTCCGGACACAAGATCTATGCTCCTAAGGGGATCGGTATTCTTTATAAGAGAAAAACCGCAAAGAACATTTGCCCACTGATCACCGGCGGGCATCAGGAAAACTCCATGCGAGCCGGAACGGAAAATACATTGGGGATCATTGCCCTGGGTGAAGCGATACGTCAGTGCAAAGCAGAAATGAAAGAAAACGAAGCACGTATCGGTAAATTAAGGGATAAACTTGAGCAAGGGATCAAGAATAGTTTGGACCATGTATTGGTAAATGGTGATCCTGAACATCGAGCTTATAATATCACGAATATCTCATTCATGAACATTGAGGGCGAATCGATTTTACTTCGCCTGGACATGCATGGCATTGCCGTGTCAACCGGATCTGCGTGCTCAACCGGATCACTTGAGCCAAGTTATGTGATCACATCTCTTGAGGTTGATCCCGAGATCGCCCACAGTTCCATTCGCTTCTCACTTGGTCGCGAAACAACAGAAGAAGATATTGACAAGACCATTGAAGCGGTTACCGAAACCGTTACATTTTTACGTAAAATGAGTCCGATCGTTTAATCTTTACATGAAAGGAATGCCATGCAAAACGTTCAATTGATCGACCATCCGCTCGCTAAGCATTCACTGACCATTTTAAGAGACAAAAATACGGATACCGAAACATTCCGTCGGCATACGGCAATTGTATCACAGATCATCATCATGGAAGCCAGTAAAGCTTGCAAGCTGAATAAAAAGATCATTGAAACACCCATAACAAAGACTCGTGGCTATGAGATCTACCGTTCCATGGTCTTTGTACCTGTCCTTCGAGCCGGCATCTCCATGTTGGTACCCGCAAGGGATTTTCTCCCATGGACACCCGTAGGCTTCATCGGCTTGGAACGTGATGAGGAAACTGCAATAGCTCGTGAATATTATCAAAAATTTCCCGCCAATATTGATAAAAAATTAGTCCTTATTCTTGATCCCATGCTCGCTTCGGGAGGATCGGTCATCGATACCATTTCCCGCCTTAAAGAAAAAGGCGCCAAACGGATATCCATTGCTTGTATAGTTACCGCACCCGAAGGAATAAAGCGTATTAATAAAGAACACCCTGATGTGAACATCTATACTACAGCTATTGATGACCACCTGAACGAAAAAAAATATATCGTACCCGGCTTGGGAGATTTTGGCGACAGATATTTCGGGACATAAGCCCCAAGAGATAAAATTCAAGATTAAAATATTATTTACGATTCGCGCTTTCGATTAGATAACAAAATAACATCGCGAAGTTCATCTGTATTCCTTGCAGACATCCAACGCTTTTCAAAGTCACCTTCTTGTACAAGATTGGCTATAGCCATTAAAGCACGAAGATGATATGATCGTTCATCCAAAGTTCCAACCAATACAAACATCGTATGAACCCGCGCGTCTGAATCCGGGAAATGAATCCCTTTTTTGCATCGGACAGGAATAATACCAAAACATTTTTCACCGGGAATAATAATATGAGGTATGGCCAACCCGGGTTTAATTATCGTACTGGATTGCGCCTCCCTCTCCTTGAAACCTTTGACCAGATATTCTTTTGAAATGTTACAGCGTTGTTCAAAAAGGTGCGAAATACTTAAAATCAATTCATCTATTCCTAGACTATCCTCCACATCAAGAATATCGCAATCCTTGATCAATTTATCAAAGCGATCTTCTATGATCTCATCTCGTGTGATCACGATCTCTCTCAATTCATCATCAAGGCTTGTACTGGATAATTCCTTTGCAGAGATCCGTTTAATAATATGCATTAACGCAGATGTACGAGATATGCGTTTTCTAGCATATAGAAAATAAATAATTATGCCCACTAAAAGAAAAACCATTGAAATTAGGATTGGGATCCATCCCATTTCGAATAAAAGAAATAAATAAGCAAGAATCGCTAAAATCGGCAAAACAGGATAAAGTGGGGTTTTAAACTTCGGTCGATAATTCTGGATCTTGCTTTCCCGCATGATAATCACGGACAAATTATCCATGATAAAAAGGATGATCATAAGCGTTGATGCGGTTTTTACGAGATTCTCAATATTCAGAAATACAATAACAATGATCATGAAAACTGTAGTAAATAATATTGAGAAAACCGGTATTTTTGTTCTTTTATTCGTTTTACTGAAAATTTCAGGCAGAAGCTGATCTTTGCTCATAGCAAGTGGTGTTCGTGAAGCTGAAAGAATACCGGAGTTCGCAGTAGTAATAAATGCTGTCAGGGCGGCAATACTTAATAGGATCAAGCCAGGATTCCCCAATATTCTACCAGCACCTAATGATAAGGGTATTGACGAATTGTTCAATTCATTGGCAGGGACGATCCCGACAGTTACACTTATGGCCAATAAATAGATCAGAGTGACAACAAAAAAGGACAGAAGCATTCCTAATGGGATGTTTCTTCCGGGATTATTAATTTCTTCTGCAATGCTTGCTACTTTTGTCAGTCCCCCAAAAGAAATAAAAACCAATCCAGCCGTTGCAATGATCGATGAAAATTTTTCCGGCATAAAGGGGCGATAAAAATCAGGATGTGTTGATATAAAACCTCTGGCTATATATAATGTTAAAATCGCCAATAAAATAAAAACCAAAACAATCTGAATTTTACCCGTCGCCTTTAGGCTTAAAATATTGGTTAGTGCAAAAACCAAACATACGATCACCGCAATGATCTTTATCTGGGTCTCACCGATGTCCGGAAAGATCAATATAGCAAAAGCACCCATACCTACAAGAGCAAAAGCAGATTTAAAGCTTAATGAGAACCAATTGGCAAAACCCCCAAAGATACCAAGTAATGGACCAAGACTTCTGTCTATAAAAAAATATGTCCCGCCGGATTTCGGCATAGCCGTTGCCAATTCCGCTTTTGCAAACATGCTTGGAATAATCAAAATAGATGCTAACATATAAGCAAGTATCATCGCAGGACCGGATTTGGCAAAGGCAAGTCCGGGTAACACGAAAAGACCAGAAGATATCATGGCCCCGCTTGAGATGCAAAACACATCTAAAAGATTTAATTGTCGTTTTTTCATGTTACACATCTAATAAATTACATATGACCATAAACACACATGTGTTGTGTGTTAAAAAAAACAATTTGTTTTAATTATTTCTCGTTTTTCTTATCTATTCCTGCATTATCAATAAAACTCTGTATTTCATTCAATTGTCGGGAGAGATTATTGACGCGAAACTCGATGGAATTGAGTATCCAGAATTGAAAATGATCGACTTTAGATTGTCGGTTGATCATCCAAATGATCTTTATTGAAAC
>CAZSGO010000158.1:0-4620 GCA_964606395.1 uncultured bacterium | reverse complement strand
GATCTGCTGGATTTCTCGGATGTGATTATTTTGACCCATAAACTGATCAAAGAGAATGAGGATATCCGTAATATTCTTGGCAAACGCTATCGGCACATCATGTTGGATGAGTTTCAGGATACCAACCCCCTACGCTGGCAGATCATTGAAATGATCCTGAATGCGGGCAAGGACATTAAATTGTTCATTGTGGGGGATAGAAAGCAGTCCATCTACCGCTTCAACAATGCCGATGTCACGGTCATGGATGTAGCTCAAAAGTATATTGGAGAAGAACCTGTAGAATTCGATGACAATTACCGCTCTTCCGAGAAGTTTATCAAGGAAGCCATCAACGATGTGATGCCGAATATTCTAAAAACCCCGGATGAACCCAGAGAAAAATACGAAGCGGTTTTTAAGAAGACGCATTTTAGCAGTAAGAAAGAAGATAAGTCGGATATTGATGAACCGGCTATCGAACGTATTTGGTGCGAACATGGCAAAGATGAGGAAGATTACATTCCCGCCTATCATACGGCATATCACGTCAAACGCATGCAGGAAAAGTACGAAAATAGCGAGATCGATGTCAAACCGAAAGAGCCTTTGATCGGGGTCTTGCTTAGACGCGGAACAAAATTAAGCGAATATCTTCAGGCCTTCCATAAATTTGACATTCCTGTCAGCATTGTCGGAGGAAAAGATTTCTACGATTCCCCTGCGCTGCGGGACATTTTTCACCTGATCTCTGTTCTGGATAATCCGCTTGATGATCATGCGCTGATCGGACTCCTGCGTTCCCCCTTCTTTGCTTTGCCGGATCCCTTAATCCATCAATTGGCTGATCGTGGAAAAAAGTCGATATTCGAAGCCATAAGCCTGATCCCGGAATTACAAAATGCCTATCATGATCTATTGATTTGGAAAGAACGATCAAAAACTGTTCCTCTGGATGAACTGATATCGGATATCATTGATAAAGACGATAGAGAGTTGGCTTACGTTTCGGAATTAATGCCCGAACAGCAGTTGGCGAATTTTGATAAGGCTGTAAATATTATTCGCGGACTGGTTCGCAGTGGCTCATCCCTACGGGAAATACGGGAATATTTTTATTATCAGATCAAGAGCAAGGCCGATGAATCACAAGCCGAATATCCGGCAAAAGCCAGAGTGCAGATCCTGACCGTACACAAGGCAAAAGGACTTGAATTTCCGATTGTCGTGATCCCCGAAATGAACAGCAAGGGGAATAGCGGCAAGGAGAAATTCCGTTACGGCAAGCATGAAAACCGTCCTGAGATCACGCTATCACTGGGAGATGACGAAAAGCCCGGCATGCTGATGCGATTGAAAGAGATCACAAAAAATGAGGAAGAAGCAGAAGACAAGCGGATCTTTTACGTTGCCGTTACACGCGCTATTCATAAAGTGCTCTTGTTGGGTGAAGGAGAAGATAAATCATCAGCAAATAGCTGGTGGACTAAATATGTGCTTCAATTCACCGATCCTAAACAAGAGGATCTACTGGCAGAAAACTGGGGTGACGAAATAGAAATTATCACAACAAAAGAGATCATGCCATCTCAAAGCCGAAAAGTTATCGATACGCTTCCATGGAAAGAAAAAGATGAGTTTGAAGAGCCGGGTAAATATCTCTATCGTTCACCTCATGATCTGATGGGAATGGGGGAGGAGAAAGATTTTGAATTCGCGAAGACCGGACTTGGAACGGCACCCGGAAATATTTTCCATTATTGCATGGAACAGGGTTGGCTGGATCTTAAGATACATGAAAAAGAGATCGGAACTCATTTAAGGGAAAACTATTGTGATCTTCCCGAAAATGAATTGATAAATAAACTGAAGCCGTGGCTGGATAATATTATTTCGCATGAATTGGGAAGGACCATCCTTGATCCCGGTATCGAGAAATATGCCGAACATAAAGTCAAGGGCTGGCTTGGGAATGGCAAAGATATTGTTCAGGTCAATGGAAATATTGATCTCTTGTATAAGCAAAATGGTCAATGGGTGATCCTGGATTACAAGACAGACACATCAAAACGTCTGTTGCCCTATTATAAATTGCAATTACAAAGCTATCAGTGGATACTTAACCAAATCTATGGCATTGATGCTCTGGCAAAGATCTATTTTGTATCCTTGAATGAGCTTGAAGAGATCGTATGGGATGATAACTATTTTAACGAGATCAAATTGGAGCCGGATGTGCGAGCGGAATTACCTCTGGTATCTGTGGATATTTCCAGATTGAGACCGGAGATCAAGGTCGGCAAACAATTGATCTTATGCGCTTCGGCGCAGCACGAAGAACAGCTTTATCTTGCATTGGCAAAGGAAGGGTTGCTACGTCCCGATATCAAGATAAGTACCATGAATAAATTCCTGCACGAGGGAGCAACAGAAGGTATCTCACAGGATAGACTGCGACTATTGATCCGTCAGAAGAATTCCGGAATGAAGAATGGTACAGCCGATCATCTGGCAAAAGCATTGAGGGACGAGGAACTGCAAAAAGGAAAGATCAAGAACGATTTCAGGAATAGATACGGAAACATTACATCCATGCCCGCTTATCATTCAGCTGAAGAGCCATACCGCAAGGCAACAGCAGGCGGGAGCAGGGTCATTCTTTTGGATGTATATGCCGAGAATGAACTTGAAAAAGCTTTGATCGAGAGATTCTCGGCAGAAACTGATGTTATACGATTAAGCTTGAATCCAGATAACCCAAGTGAACAGTACACCCTGATCTCTGCATTTTCTCCAAGAGAAGAGGTTCTGGCCTGTGCGAAGCATATCAAAGAAAACTGCCCGGGAAACGAACAAATATTGATCGCAGTATCATCTATGGAAAAATATGCACCACATTTGCAACGGCAATTTCCTAAATTGGGATTGCGAGCAAGGTTCATTGGTCCGCGTTCACTATATGAATTCCCATGTACCATCCTCTTGATGAATTACTTGAAGCTTTGCTCAAAAGGCAAGCGTGAATGGGGTGACCTGGCAGCCGTCAATTTACATGCTTTGATGCGACCGGGGGATCATCTTTTTGTTCATGATAAAGGTCTTAGACAAGAACCTATGAAGGAACTTCCCTTGCCTCAAACGGATATTCCTTGCTGTGAGAAGAGCTCTGAACTTTTGGAATTTGTTACAAAATTTGCTGGTGACCTTAAGAAAGACAACGACAGTGATACGGATAAAGCCTGTGATAAATTTCTTGATGTCCTGGAAAGGGTCATTAACGATCTGACTAGCCTTGATGCAAAAGCAGATATAAAAACGATCTATCGGGAAATGAGTGAAAGGATCAAAAAAGAAAGCGTTCCCCGCAGAGATCAGTGGAACGGCATCCCCGTGGTCGGTTTGTTGGACAGTTTAGGTGTTCAGAGTGATAAACTATACATCCTTGGTATGGTTGAAGGTGATATTCCGCGACAGGAAGGCGATAATCCGTTCTTCAACAGGAATGGCGATTATACACTGGATTTGAACAGATACTTCATGAGCGAATGGAAAAAGCGGGGTAACAAAGTTATTTTTTGCACATCCACTCATGCCGAAGACGGTCCCGAACAGAATAGGTCATCATTTCTTGAAGATATAAAATTGAATTTGATCAAAGATGTTGCGGTCACTCGAAGAGAAGAACTCATGAAATATGCGGACCGTAAGATCAGCGGTAGCGATACGGCTCTTGTTGATCGTCATCATGAATTTCTTGGTCAAGATCTCGGAAAATTTAGTGGAGATATCGAACATAAACAGGATGTGTTCAATTTATCGGTGACCCAAGTGGACAAATTGTTGGCTTGCCCGATGAAATTCTACTTTGAAACCATGATGAAATGTTATCCCATGGATCAGGAAGAAGTGCTCTATTGGGGAAGCAAAAAAGGGAATGTTGTTCACAAGGCCTTCGAATATTTTATTGAACGAAACGGTTATGAACTCGAGATCGGCAATGCCTTGAATTTGATGAACGAATGTCTGAGCAGAGCTTTGGAATATGAGAATATCAATATCGGTGATCCCCAGCAGATGGATCATTTCCGGCAATATGTTAAGGGTCTTACCGATGATTCGGATAAGAATTGTCTTGCGATCAATCTTTCGATCATTAAAAAGGATTTTGACGCTTATACAAAGATTGAAAGTGAAAAAAAATTCGAGAATTTCAAATGGGATCATCCCGACCTTAACATTATTTTAAATGGTCGAATTGATAAGATCATGATAAATGAAGACGAAAAGAAATTGATCACGTCGGATTTTAAGACCGGGACCCTAACGACATCATTACTCTCGAAAATGATGTTATCTCAATTGTATTTATACCTAAAATATTGCATCACCATGTATCCCGAATATGAATTGAAGGCGATGTATGAAAAACTGAAAGATCCCAAAGATTGCAAAATGGTTTCATATATGATCGAGGGAGAAGAATTTAAGCAGTTGGGTAAAAATGTTAAACAATCATTTATCATTGAAGATTTTGATGAACATTTAAATAATCTTTTTTCCCAGATAGGCACCGGAAAGTATTATATTACAAAGAAGGATTATAACGATGCATGCAAATACTGTCATCATGCCGGCCTTTGT
>CAZSGO010000157.1:0-4621 GCA_964606395.1 uncultured bacterium | reverse complement strand
GATCCCGCCAGCGCCATGCGCCTAGGCGCTCCGCGCCTTTGCTTTGCCGTCACGGCAGGCAATATTGATTCCATGGTCGCACATTACACCGTTAATCACAAGAAACGTTCCGATGACAATTATACGCCGGGCGGCAAAGCGGGCAGGCGGCCTAATCGCGCCACGGTGGTTTATACAAATTTAGTGCGTGCCGCGTACAAAGGCATACCTGTTATACTAGGTGGGGTTGAGGCCAGCCTGCGGCGCATGGCGCATTACGACTACTGGACCAATAAGGTTCGCCGCTCCATCCTGATCGATTCCAAAGCGGATCTGCTGATCTACGGCATGGGGGAAATACCCATCAAAAGCGTGATCAAACGCATGGATCGCGGTGAAGCTATCCGCGATATCCAAAATGTACCGGGCACAGTTTGCCGGGTTAGTGAAATTGAACGCAACGCGATCGAATTGCCCTCATTTGAGATCGTTGAAAAAGACAAAAAAGCCTTCAACACCATGACCCGTATCCAGTATGAAAATCGACACTTTCCTTACGGCAAAGATCTTTATCAGCGGCATGGCGATCAGATCATCAAAATAAACGCTCCGGCAAAACCTATGAGCACCCAAGAACTGGATGCCATTTATGCTCTGCCCTACACACGCAGACCACATCCAAAATACACCGAAGTTATTCCGGCGTATGAACAGATCAAAGATTCCATTACCGCTCATCGGGGCTGTTTTGGCAATTGCTCATTCTGCGCCATTACCTTTCATCAGGGTCCGCGTATTCAAAGCCGCAGTAAAAGATCTATTTTGGATGAAGTGAAAATCTTGGCCAATGATCCCGATTTCAAAGGGACCATTACCGATATCGGCGGTCCGACCGCTAACATGTACGGTATCCACTGTGCGATCGGCGGCTGTAAGGAAATGAATTGTTTGTACCCAGATATTTGTGAGCATCTTGTTGTAAATGATCAGGAAAAATACACACAATTACTTAAAGATGCGGCTAAAACCCCGGGCATCAAGCATGTCTATATCGCTTCAGGTTTACGTCACGATCTGGCACTTGCCAACGAAAAAGCCATGGAAAAAATGGTGACGACCTATACGGGCGGGCATCTTAAGATCGCGCCTGAACATCTTGTTGATAATGTAACACGCGCCATGAATAAGCCCCCGGGAAATGTTTACTTGAAGTTTCTTGAAAAATTCAAACAATTTTCCCATAGGGCCGGTAAAGAACAATATATTGTTCCTTACTTCATTTCAGGTCACCCGGGTTGCACAGATGAGGATATGCTGGAATTGCAGAAATTGCTTAAGAATAGTAATCACAAACTTCAGCAAGCTGCGGATTTTTATCCCACGCCCATGACCATTGCCACGGCCATGTACCATACCGGGTTCAATCCCCTCACCGGGGAAAAGATCTTCGTACCCAAAACCGCCAAAGAAAAATTGAAGCAGTTCGGGATGATGATGTGGCACCGGAATACAAGAAGCAAGAGCCAAAAACCAAGAGTCAAAAACCAAGGGACAAAAGCCAAGTAATATTTACCTATAAGCAAACTTGTCCTTCGAAGCTCCGAATAGGAGCGAAGTGGGAAAGACAAAAGATTAAAGCAGAAGATCCAAGAAACAAATATTCTTAACTTGGTTATTGGAATTTGTTTCTTGACTCTTTCTTCCCAAACTCCAGACCCCAGACCCCGAACTCCCACACCACAATTGTGATCCTCATCACACCTCTCATAACCCAATTGATAAATCAAATCTTTTGAAGTAATTTCATATCAGAATGAGTGGGACGAAATTCAAATTCATTATGTTATTCACCTTGTTTTTTGTGGGTGCATATGCTGCTGTCTGGCATATTGGATCTTCATTTCCCTGTGCAATTAGGGACGGTCCGGAAGTATTTTTACAGCATCCTGCTATGTTCCCGGATACGCTGTGTGTGGCATCCGGATGGACCCCCGTGTACCGAAAATTTGGGGTTCAAGAAGGCCTGATATATGGGGGAAGCAATGGATTTGACCTTTCATTAAAAACTCAATATCACGAATTGATGTCAAATCATCAAGTGAGTTTTGGCTTTCCGATACTGAATGAAAATGCGCTAAAAGCGGGACTTCAGCTACATTACACCTTGTCTGCCTTGCATGGTATTGATACGCGACACAGGGGTTCCTGTTCGGGTGGTCTGCTTATTTTACCGCATCCTAATTGGGAAATATCCTTGTATTCCATGCACTTGCTTTCGTTTCCGGGGGACAGCATAGAGCATTTGCTTGAGCCCCGATCAGGATGTGCGTTTGCTTTTTCGCCGATAAGAAAAACATCCCTTGGGCTGGTTTTTCAAAAACGATCATTGCTTCCTTGGCAAGTAATGCTGGGATTCGCTTATGAACCTTGTAAAGAATTTTCGGTGTCATTGCAGTATGACGTGACGGACCATCAATGGGAAATTAGCCTAAGCGTTCGTCCCCGCAGATGGTGGTTTCAGTCCATTGTAAGACACCATCCTTATCTGGGTTTTTCTCAGCAAATTGTGATCGCCTATGCTTATTGAACACAAAGCCGGGTTGGTCATTTTGATCGCCCTGGGATTGTTAAAGATATTATTTGCCCAGGATAGTTTGTTGCACACGGAAGCCCTGTCTGCCCACGCTATGGAAGAATTTGAAAAGGACGGAAGGGTTTCTCTTAAAGTCAGTTTCTCTGAAGAGGTTCAATACAAATTAAAAACGCAATTTGCGTATCGGGGATTTGAGTTCAACTACTTAGATGAAGGAGGTGACAAGGAAGGAGAAAAGACAGCGTCGCTTTCATGGTCCTTAAAAGGGATAGAGATCGGTGCAGGTCGCGGACAACCGAATATTGCCAAAGGGTTGATCTTGGGAAATACCATGATGCGCTTTACGCCAAATCCGGGGAATCTGGCGGGAATGAGTCCGGCAAAATTGAAGATCAAGAGTTACGCTTATTACAAAGACTTGATCTTTGTGAGGGGGTCGATCCGGAACTTTGGCGCTGCAGTGTTTCGATATAACGGATATTATTGCGGTTTCATACAATACCGTCATAACACATGGCATGCCGGGGCGGTGGTTTATGGATTTGAAAAATCGGTGCTGGAAAGTTGGGTAAATTATAGGGACAATGAATTTAGAAGCAGTCTAAATGCTTCATTGGCTAAGGGAAAATTAAATCATGCGACGGCAGATATGTACTATTCCCATGGGAACCTACGCTTATTTATGTCCGCGATTTATATGCACCCGGAATTTATTGCATTAAAATCCGACAGTAAGTGGGGGTCCGGACTTCAAGCCGGCAGTCAAGGATATGCCAGCGGTGCAAGTTTGACCTTTTCTCCCTGGAAGATCAACTGTTTGGGTTATTGTGTTTTGAGGAATGATTACCGGGAACAACGTTTTATGTTGGACCTCCGTTACAGGAAAACCCCGCTTGAGTTGATCATATCCTACAGTTCTAAAAATATTTCAGAACTCAAGGAAAGAGAAATATTTCCATTTGATCTTCAGTGGCAAGAACAGCTTGCGGGGATATGTAAATTGAATATAAAACTTCAGATCTTCAAACAACTTCACTTGTCCTGCCAACTTCAGGGAGATATGATCAATATGGGATCTTATGTGAGCATACTTCGATTGACCTATAAAAGACCCAAAGACCTTTTGCGCTTGCAAATATCAAGTTGTCGATCGTGTTGCAATGCCCTGTATTTTTTACGGCCACTTACAGCTTCTACCTACAGTATTCGCCGAGCACCCGAAAATGAAACCCTATACGTTGATCTGGTTTATTCAAAAGACATGGGAGTTATAACACTATATGTTCTGTTGCGAAATGAAGGAGTGAATGTTGGATTTGATTATAGATTATAAATTATGGATAAGGGACACGGATCACCGGTCACAGGTTACAGATCACCGATATCACCCGATATCTCCAATCCCGCAATATGAGAGGTGTCGCTGAAAAGAATATGGCCTTGTTTATCTTTTAGTTCGACATGCAAGGTGGAGTTCAAACTTTCTTTCATGCTTCGTTTCATATCGCCATTCACAGGCGCGATCAGCCCACCGCCATCACCCAATTCAGCTTGAAGCCGAAGATGGTGTTTTTGATTCTTGATCTGGACATCAATCCCCCAGTCGTACTGATCTAGTAGGATGATCTTGTCACCCAAATAAGTGGCAAAACGATAAACTTCATTATCAAAATTTAAAAACCCTATCACACCGGTAAAGTGCATGCCCATCCAGGGGATCTTGGCAACAGATAGCATAAAAGAAGCATCAGAATCCTGAAAAGGATTGGCCTGCATCCATATCCATGATTCCGGGAAAGAACGACCCCAGTCTTTTTCAATGTAGCCAATGCCGTTCGCAAAGCCGTATTCGGTTCCGTTGATCGTCAGTATACCTCGAACTTTATGACGCATTGAAACGACGCCGTGATAGCATTCCATAAAAGGGATATACGTAAAAGCACCCATGATGCCGGGCGCTAAAAAGTGCGATGGAAAAGGATGAATATTTTCAAATATTAAATCGCCATGCAATGATATGCCGGGTCGTTCGAGATCAAGATGAACACC
>CAZSGO010000156.1:2060-4716 GCA_964606395.1 uncultured bacterium | reverse complement strand
TTGTTTCAGTATAATAAACATCGTAATCAAAGTAGGTAACGCTTATTTTAAATGACCCCGGTTTAGCAATATGAACTTTAATTTTTTCTATTGTTAATACCGTGTCTACACCAAAATCAAATTCATTGGCAAATCCATTCCCCGGATACCACCAGTAAGAGTAATACAGAATGCCCGTATCATAACCGTATTCGTTGTCGGCATATTTCGTACCGCCTTTGATCATGGCTTTGTTCGAGGGCTGGCTGTTGCCTTTATCGTAGACCGCTTCTACATAGTACTCGCATTCATATCCCAAATAAGTGCCCCAATCGACAAAAGAGGGCGAGTTCACATAACCCAAATAAGTGAAATATGTTTCCCATGGATAGCGTCCGTAAACTTCATAACCGTACAATTCGGGTTCTGGTTCGGCCAGTTTGGAGGGTGCTTTTTCGCTCATGATTTCGGGTAATCGCACCGCGATCAATGGCTTTTCATTAGGCAGATCCGGTATCCCCTCCGGGGCTTCTGAAGCCAGATTTTCAGGTGTGGTTTGAACCGGACTGATCGTCCTGAACTGTCCAAGATCGATCGGTTTGCCGTTGGGCGATGAAGCGAATTTCAAAGGCTTTTCATTCGGCTTGGCATTGGGATCCGCCACCATGGCGGGAGCATTTTCAAAGAGATACATATCGTCGATATACCAGTCTTCGCCCCAGTATGCGATCCATTCCGAGCCATTCCACCACCAACCGACATTGCTTTGGTATCTGAAACCAATCTTGAGAGTTTGGCCGATATACGTGCTGAGATCGACTGTGACCCATTGCCAGCCATTGGGAACCGGATATACGGATCTGACAACTTGTGAATTTGCTTCTATTGAATAATCGCCAAATACTACACGAACCTCGTTTGGTTTTGTATCATATTCGCCGGCCCAACCCATTTGCCAAAATCCGAGGATATGGTGACTTTCAGTGATCTTAATAGATGGCGATACCTCCCAGGCATCCCAGGTTGTGATCGGATCCGGGAGATTACTTGATTCTTTTATCCCGTCAATCCCCAGACTGTAATTATTATATTCACCCTTCAGACCCCAATGCCCGCCCTGGTTCGTCCAACCTGTCAGATCATTAAAATCCTCATAATATCCGTCAATATCAAAATCCATATAGATATTATCTATTGCCCATGTTTCCCCGTAGGTGCTTTCATAAACAAAGGCGATATACATGGTTTTGCCATAATTGGCGGTGTAGTTCAAGTTGATCTGGACTAGAGACCAATTATCCGGCAAATTCTGACTGGACCAAACCGTCGTGAAATTTGAGGGGTCGCTTCCTGTCCAGGACACCATGACCTTATTGGGTGCATTATCATAATCATTATAAAAACCCATATGCCAGAAGTTTAAGACACCGCCGGTCGTTCCATCAATGGTAATGGGATTGCTGATCAGCCATTCTTCCTGACGTTCGCCGGGGTTACCGTAATTACAATATGCAACAGGATTATCTCCGATATAGCCGGATGTCCAAGTTGATCCTTTTTGGTTGTCGCCACGGTTATATATTTTCCAATCGACCGGGATCCCATGATTGAATGATTCACGGGCAAAGCTGGAATCAAGCCGCGGGGGTTCCCATGTCATATACGCCGCACCCCACAGGGTGCTATCGGCTTGAGCAAGGTTTGTTGCAACCTTTAATTCATTGTGGGTTCTAAATGTATAGTCACCGGTAAAGAAGGGACCGTTCCCATAACGGTCATAACCCCCAACCCGATAATGATAGGTTGTGTCTTTCGTCAGATCATACATTCTTAGGGCATTTGTGATATAGGTTTCATTATTGAATTCAAGTGTGTCGGTATAGGTGCTTGTTAATCCCCATTGAATAATTGCAGTTGATGGTTCATTGGTTTCCCACCAAACACTTGCCTCGTTATCATGAATGCGATAAGGATGAGGTCCGTCAACCAGTTGTGGGGCAGTATTATCGGCGCCGGTATTGAAATTAAGCGTATCGGTATGTACCGTATCAACACCCTTGATCACCGAAACGGCACCATAGTAATATGTTTTATTTGCCTCCAGACCTTCGATCAAAACACGGTGGTCTTTGGTATAGTCTTCAGCCAGAGTGTCCTTCTCTATAATACCATAATAGCCATCAACTCCCCATACGAGACGTGTGTCAGAATACATGTTGGTTTTCCATGAGATCTCGGCAGACCAGGAACTTTCTACATTGATATTCGGTCCTTCAGTGATCTCAAATTCATCAATGATCTCGGTCCTCGGAGGATAAAAATAATGGGTTGTGGTTTGACTGCCGTAGAACAACGATGCTGCAATGGCATAATCCGTCACATGGATCTCATCCAATCGACCCGGCCTGGAATCCCAGCTCGTTTCGGTACTGAAAATGATCTTAAAGGCCTGTCCATCCCAGGCAAAAGCTGACGTAGGGGTTGTGTAATATCCTTCAAGCCCATAACTCCCGGTAAAGACTGCCGTGCTCCATCTGTTTAGGATCGGTGAAAAGACATGAGCCTTTGCGTAATTGTCCAAATTGGTCCCAATTTCTGTCACCATCATGATACGGTCATCCAGACGAACACCGTTCAATTTGGTACCATACATGAAGATCTCGTCATTGGACCATTC
>CAZSGO010000156.1:0-1960 GCA_964606395.1 uncultured bacterium | reverse complement strand
TTGTAAACTTCCAGGGGATCTTTCCATTCTCCCTTAAGTCCGTTAAATACGAAAAGATTATTTTTTGTATAGTTATTGGATGCAGCTAAAACATAAGCTGCTTTTGAAGCCGCCTTCACGGTAAAATTTGCGCCGGGATACTGAATGACCTTTTCTTGTATGCCGTCTGCATTTGAACTGTAAGCCCAAAGCGTCGCATTATAGGGTTGATTTTCTTTCCAAGCCAGCATCATATCCTTATATGTCTGCAACCGGTCAATTCCATAGCGACTTTCAATATAATCCGGCAACCATTCATCCGTACAACCATTATAAATATGACCCTGCCAAGTATCACCCGATCGCGCACCCTGTACAATAAAATTTTCTCCAAGGATCGATCGATCATACGTAAAAGCGGAAGCCGTTGCTTTCACTTTCCAAAGATCGCTGCCTGTTCCGTAAGTATAAATGTAGTCATTGTAAAATGAGTCATATTCCTGGGTTACAACTGCAAAATGGGCATTTGCTTTCATTTGAACGGTCTTTTCCCATTCATGAATATTGATCGTATTCAATTTACTCACACCAACACCCATATATACCCAATCATGTAATTCAAGATCATAGACCTGAACTTGGGTATGATCACAAATAGTGTCACCCTGTGCATGCAAGATCAGTCCCAAGCTATCAGAAAATTCGGTTGCAATAACATGCCATGGATCGTTCGTGGTTCCGTTGAGGCTACTCCATGTATTTAATTCCGCATCATATGTTTTAATCCAATGAGATGTGGAGTCATCACCCCAGACAAATGAGATATTTTTGCCTGTTGCAAAACCTGTCGGCTTGGGAATGTTGACCACTTTTGCCGAGAAAGTCCCACTGGTTCCGTTGAATGTATAGGCCATGTAGTTCGTAGACGCAACGCCAATGATCAGAGCATTATCACCATCAATGAATGCTGTATAATCATCACCGGCTGACGTGAGAACATCCGTTGTCCATTCGCCCGTTACAGCACTATACGACAAGGCCGATGCATTCCCGACACCATCATTTATAAATACCGCACATAATGGGCCTTTCACACCACTAATAACATCACTAAACGAATATGGCGAAGTCCGGGCAAGTCCAGTCAGATAACTTTTCGCCATTGGGGGCACGCCGCCGCCGAGTTCAATATCATAATATTCGCCCTGAATGCGCCCGTAAATATTCATGAAATAAATGTCATTGTTGCTTGAGTCCCAATCGTTTTTGATCAAAACAACTTCTCCGTTTACAATGTCCACCATCATAGTTTTATTTGTAGAAATTGTCAATTTGAATTCAGTCGATGTATTCAGATCATATCCGTAAATATCATGATCCGATCCGTCTGCTGAATTTCGCTTATCTTGCCATACGATAATATTATTGTCGATTCTTACCATAGTTTGTGATGAGGGATCGGTACATACATCGAAAGCCCCAATATCATCTGCCGTTCCGTATAATTCATCCGGTCCCATGTCATATGCTCTAATATTTTCGTCGGGACCAATTTCCACCCAAACGATATACCGACCGTCGGCCCGGTAATCGCCATAAACATGTCCCGTATTACTGAGCGTGCCGCCAATATCATCTGCTGTGCCATATTCACCATCAGCACCTAAACTATAAGCTCTAAGATCAGTTAACCATCCGGCAGCAGCATCTGTATAAGTAAAAACAATTGTATTGCCATCTGTTTTGGGGTCTCCGAAAGAATCGTATTTCCATTCTGCGGAAATGGAGTCCGCCAGCATTTCAAATCGCTCACCGGTTTCCATATTATGAGCGTAGATTTGATTATTCCATCCGTTGCCCTTTGAGCCGACCCGCATCATCCAACTATCGGAAACACCGAAGCCTTCAAAACCATAACCGAAGTTTTCGATCTCTGTTTCGGCTCCGGTTTCGATATCATAGCAATAATATCTCATAGCAG